>JBJTUI010000718.1:0-17222 GCA_046080625.1 Elainella sp.
TCTACCTCAATCGTGAAGTCCACGTGGCCGGGCGTGTCGATGATGTTGATCTTGTGCTCCAACGCGCCCTCTTCGGGCTGGGTTGGCTGCTCGGGATCGCGACGAGTCCAAGCCGTACTGATGGCAGCAGCAGTAATCGTAATACCCCGCTCCCGCTCTTGCTCCATCCAGTCGGTAACGGCAGTGCCTTCATGCACTTCACCAATTTTATGAACGACGCCAGAGTAATACAGAATGCGCTCGGTCGTCGTTGTTTTGCCCGCATCAATGTGAGCGGCGATTCCAATATTGCGTACCCGTTCTAGCGGGATATTACGTGCCACAGCTTACCTCCTAAAGTTTCCGCTGTAGTTCTCTGCTACTGCGTCTGTTAAGATTTTATACTTTTTAACCGACCTCTTGTTGCCGTTTCGTAAACTCGATGACTTTTTCACCAGTTTAGGAGCGGTATTGCCTAGTAGCGGTAGTGGGCAAAAGCTTTGTTGGCTTCGGCCATGCGGTGGGTCTCCTCCCGCTTGCGGATGGCGCTGCCGGTTTCGTTGGCCGCATCCATCAGCTCATTGGCCAGTTTGCCAGCCATCGTGCGGCCAGCCCGCTGCCGGGAATATTGAGTAATCCAGCGCAGCGCCAGCGCTATGCCGCGCTCGGAGCGGACTTCCATCGGCACCTGATAGGTTGCACCACCTACCCGTCTCGCCTTGACTTCTACCAGAGGCGTGGCGTTTTTAACGGCCCGCTCAAACAGCTCCAGCGGATCAGAACCCGTCCGTTCTTCAACAATCTTGAAGGCGTCATAGATGATCCCGTAGGCAATCGACTTCTTACCCGAAGCCATCAAACGGGAAACAGCCATGCTGACCAAGCGACTGTTGTAAACCGGATCAGGCTGAACTGGACGTTTTTGAGCAGTAGTTCGACGAGACATGGTAGCTAAACCTTAGACGACAAAGACATGGAAGTGAAACTGAGCATAAGCTGCTGTACATCATTTGACAGCCCAACAAACCAACAAAATGACAGTCCAACAAAAACTGCGGCACTCCAAATGCCAGCTTCTGGCAGTCAACCGGACTCTCCCAGCTGACCGCAGAAACGGGAGTTGCAATCAAATCAGCTTGCAGCCCCAGCAGGAACCTGCACAGGTTTGGTTCTGCACAGGGTTAAATCTACAGACTCTAATCACGAAGTGAACTCGAAATCAAACCGACAGCGGACCTAGAAAAATCTAAGCTTTCTTGGGACGCTTAGCGCCATATTTGGAGCGGCCTTGCTTGCGGTCTTTCACGCCAGCAGTATCCAGCGTACCGCGAATAATGTGATAGCGGACACCCGGCAGGTCTTTTACCCGTCCACCTCGAATCATCACAACCGAATGCTCTTGCAGGTTGTGGCCAATTCCGGGAATGTAGGCGGTCACTTCAAAGCCAGACGTGAGGCGAACCCGCGCAACCTTGCGCAGGGCGGAGTTCGGCTTCTTCGGAGTTGTGGTGTACACCCTTGTACAGACGCCCCGACGCTGAGGACAACTCTTGAGAGCCGGTGATTTAGTTTTCTTTTGCGCCTTTTGGCGTTCGGTATGGATGAGCTGCTGAATAGTTGGCATGAGCTAGGAAAAGCGATACCCTTTTTGTTAGTTGACCTGGGTTTTCACAGTCTCTAACTATATCGATTTTAGTGGAATACTGTCAATTTGTGGGTTGAATTAATTTTCTAGCTAAGTCGCTGGGTTCGATTAAACCAGGCTGGGATGAGGGAGTGCAGAGGGTAAGCTCCAGAACCCTAATTATTCGACGAATCGCACCGCCCTGCTTGGTGATAGCAACTGCTGGCGTGCCAACTTCAACCGAGCAAAGTTATCGATTTGCTGGGGCTGACCCAGGCTGTCTATTGCGCCAAACTGAGCCAGAAACGCCTGAACTGGAGCAGGCAGATGGGGGAATTCGAACAGGGCATCACCGTCGGCAATGTCGGCCCAGAAGTAGCGCAGCACCGGAGCCAGCGCCTCGGCTTCGACGGGTGGCAGGCTGAGGGGCGGTTGCAGCAGCAGCTTCAGCATAAACGGAAACGAGCGGTCGCCCATCCACTCACGCGACTGGTGCAGCAGATCATCCCAGTCGGGTACCTGCGTCACCCGGCCCGATTCGACTTGCAGCAGACAGTTGCCCTGCTCATCCTGGCGGCATTCCAGAACGCGATAGGGGTGGGGATAGCTGACCAGCGAACCTGTCGTGATCTCGTAGAGCCGATGCCCCGACTGGCCCAGCTGGGTCGAAGCCACATCCTGCACATGCAGATGGCCCGTAAACAGCACCGGTACATGCGCCGCCTCTAGCAGGGGCAACAGCTGATCGGCGTTGCCCAGCATATAGCGCTGCCCCAGATGGCTCTGCTTCTGGTTGGGTAAATGCTCCAGCACATTGTGGTGCAGCATCACAAACACCAGCTCATCCTGGGCCTCGGCCAGAACCTGCTGGAGCCAGTCGAGCTGTTCCGGGTCGAGATAGCCCGAGCGCAGCTGCTGACCATCGGCAGCAAAACCGTTGGAGTTGAGGCCAATCAACCGCAGACCGGGCAGAACTTCGCAGCTGTAGTAGGGCCGGGTGGGGTCGCTGTAGCCAAACTTTTCGTAGTATCTGGGAAAATCGGCTAGACCGATGCTGTGCTCGGTGGCGTCGCGCTGCACAATGTCGTGATTGCCCGGAATCACATAGGCCGGGTAGGGCAACTGGGCCAAACGCTGGGCCAGCCACTGGTGATTGGCCGGTTCGCCATGCTGGGTCAGGTCGCCTGGGATCAGCAAAAAATCGAGATCCAGCTGGTCCAACCGCTCGAAGATAAACTCCAGAGCCGGAATGCTGATCTCGACCAGATGAAACCGACTCGGGTGATCCCAGATCGTGTGCGGTAGGGCGATGTGGGGATCGCTGAGGACAGCAAAGCGAAAGTTGAGGCTCATGGAGTTTTCGAGGATATTAAAGAAATTTAAAAAGCAATCCGAAAGCGACTTCTCGTCCAATTCACCCCGACAGCGGGTGTTCTTCCATCTTGCCACGAGATTGGGGAGAGGAATTTGAGGCAACTGAACCAGGAACGCTAAGATCAAAAGCTGCAAGCCTGCTCACAGGGTTTGCACTGTCGAGAGCTTGCACTGTCGAGAGCTTGCGTTATCGAGCGCAAACAGCCAGAGGGAGGAAACCGTTGCCAATTGTTCGAGTTCGTCAGCATGTCAATCCGCTGAGCCAAAAATATCAGCAGCAGCCCCAGCCGCCCTGCTGGTCCGAGATCTACGCGACAGAGCAGCCGCTGCATCTGGATATTGGCTGCGGGCGGGGGCAGTTTTTGCAGACCATGGCGCAGCAGCAGCCAGACTGGAACTTTCTGGGCCTGGAAATTCGTGAGCCTCTGGTGGTTCAGGCGCTCCAGCTGCGCGACGAGCTGGGCCTGACCAATCTGCATTTTATTTTCTGCAACGTCAATACTTTTCTACGCCCGCTGCTGGCCTCCTTGCCAGATGGCCTGCTGCACCAAGTGACGATCCAGTTTCCCGACCCCTGGTTTAAGAAACGCCACCAGAAGCGGCGGGTAGTGCAGCCAGAGGTTGTGGATCTGCTGGCCGAGTTTATGGTTCAGGGGGGCAGGGTGCTGCTGCAATCGGATGTGGAGGCGGTGGCTCTAGAAATGCAGGAGCGCTTCCAGGCCAATCCCCAGTTTGTGCAGCAACAGCCTGAACAGCCCCAGCAGCCGGATACACAATGGCTGCCAACTAACCCCCTGCCCGTCCCGACCGAACGGGAGCAGTCTACCCTATCGCGCGGCGAGCCGGTCTACCGCACGGTGTTTTATAGAGCCTGAGTCTCAAACCTGCGACTCTTAAAGCCGTGATCTGCTGCAAAACCTTGAACTATCTAGACCCAGGAGTTGAGCCAGCGGCGGAGCTGCAACTCTTCAGGAGACAGGGGCAGGCCCAGGAACAGCGGCATCCAGAACAGAAATCCCAGCAGAATTGCTCCGGTGACAAACAGGGCTGCCGTGCGCTGCCAGGTTTGGCGGCTCTGGAACCAGCGCTCTAAAATCAGGGCCAGCAGCATTACCGCAAAGATCAGCGACTCCATGTAGTGATAGATGAACAGGCAGCGCGTCACCCGCACCCAGGGCAGGAAGTTAGCGCCCCAGTTGATCAGCAGATAGGCTGTAGCCCAAAAGGACAGCGCCGAGGAATTGGCCAAACTGTGCTGGCCTTGAGCTTCGGTGAGCAGTAGCTTCTGCCCCAGCACCGCCACAGCCACAAGCGCCAGCAGCACCACAGCAGCAGTGGAAAACCACCAGAGGATCGGATTGCCCATGGCGTGAACGTCGTAGATGGCGCTAGCGGCAGCATTGGGCAGAGAGGGGCCAACGGTCGGGGCAGGGCTACCGGTCTGGTAGTAGTAGGCCACGGGTCGCAGCATCAGGGGCCAGGTATACCAGAGGGAACAATAGGGGTGGGCATCCAGGCCGCCGACGCGCTTGTGGTAGTCGTAGGTTTGGGCCTGAAGCTGCCAAAAATTGCTGTCACTGTTATCTACCTGCATGTAGGGCAGCCAGCTGGCGTAGTAGGTCAGGGCTGGTACTACCCCAAAGGCAACAACGGCCTGAATCAGGTGAGGTGGAGCCTGGTTAAAGGCAAAAAACCGGCGTTCGGCAGACTGGCCCGCTGATCGACTGGTTGGCCGACCGGGCACCCCGCTGGCTGACTGACTGGTTGACCGAGGGGTTGACCGACTAGCTGGCTGATTAACGGGCTGATTAACGGGCTGATTAGCTGGCCGATTGACACCGCGACTGCCAGCTCGGGGAGCAGTGGAGGTGGTCTTGAGCCGACTGTTGATGGGTAGACCAATCTGCGACGCCCGTTCGCGGTGCTGACTCCCGGTTCGGCTCGATTGTCTAGCTGGTGTGATCGCCTCGGCCCATTGCTTGAGCCGCTGCTGCAACCCAGAGGAGTGATCCAGCCAGTAGAGCATCCAGCTCAGCAGCCATACCGCTACAGCCCCCAGCCAGAACCCCAGACCGTTCCATTTGATGGCTGCGGCTCCACCCAGACCGACTCCAGCCAGCACCAGGTAGAGCCAGCGTCGGCCTGCCGTGGCCCGAAACGCCATCAGCAAAAACAAATGGCCCAGCAGCCCCAGGGAAATCAGATAGACATTGTTGAGGGCATAGCGCGACTCGACCAGAAACAGCCCATCCATTGCCATCAGCAGCGCGGCAATCAGGGCATAGCCATAGCGGCGAGTCAACTGATAGGCAATTGCCGCAACCAGCGGCGGAATTAGCGCCCCCGTCAGGGCATTCAGCCAGCGGTAGCTGAACGGATTCAACATCAGGCCCGCCAGGTCGTTTTGGGGCTGGCTCTGGCCCCAGGGCAGTTTTTCGCCCAGCCAGATGCCGAAGGCAATGATGTAGGTGCTGAGGGGCGGATGGCCCGTGAAGACGATTTCGCGCTTCAGGAAGGCGCTGGCAAACTTGGCGTAGTAGACCTCATCGAAGACCAGCGTGTTGAAGCGGCTCAGTCCCCAAAACCTGAGCGCCAGTGAAGCCAGAAAGATTCCCGCCATGCCGACCAGGAACCAGCGCGGCATTGAGCGGGAATCTTTGGGACGAGCAGAAACTTGAACGGGCGACATAGCTTAATGCAGTGCTAATTCAGTCGGCGATTTTCTTCCTCTAACCCTACCGCATGGCTCCCGAAAGCGTTGAATCCTAGACAAATTTAAAGCCGCTGTTCAGGTCAGTTAACGTAACGCCCAGGGCGACGCCGACCAGTTCGCGTTCGCCGAGGGTCTGACTGCCCACCGTCCGGTAGATGCCGGTTCCCCGTAGACCCAGCTCAGCGGGCAGAGCGGCCAGCACATAATCGCTGGCGCTGCCCTGAAGCTGGATTGTGTCTTGCTTCAGGTTGAAGTCAAGCAGGATGGCATAGTCGGTGAGGCCGAGGCCAGATTGGCCGTCGTTGTAGAAAGTTTGGGTGGCGTCACCTAGAACAAACAGATCCTGGCCGCCGCCACCGCAGAGGTAGTCAATCTCGCCCCGGCCCGCATCATCAATGCCCGCGCCCGTCAAGCTATCTTGACCCAGTCCTCCCCAAAGAATGTCATTTTGGCTGGTGCCCGTCAGGACATCATTGCTGCGGGGCAGGCGTGAGGTTTCAGCGATGTCTTGCAGATCATAGAGAATGGTGCGGGCTTCGGTGGGGGTGACACCAGCAGTTTCTGCTACCGTTAGCACATCGTCAGCCAGGCTGCGAAATTCGGTCTGGGTAATCTTCCGATCGCTGAACGCGACTTTGAAATTTGCTTTGAGCTGGTCGAGGCTGGCCTGGTCGGGCGGATTTTCAACACTGGCCTGCAAATCAGCTACCAGTTTCTGGATATTTTGCTGTTGAATCGTAGAAAGTCTGGGTCGAATCGCCATGATGTTCTCCGGGTAGGGGTTACTGGCAACAGTTGTTAGAAGTCCAAAATTGGAAATTTTCAAAATCAGTTTGCGGTTTGGGCCTTGAGCCAATTAGCCCTAGCTCCTCAGCCTTCAACCCTAGAAGGCCGCATCAAGCCGTTCTTGCAGCAGTTGTCGCAGCTCCTGACGCTGGCCCTCAGTGAGCACCGCTTTAGCCTGCTCGCGGCTGTCCTGAAACACTGCGCGGATCTGCTGGCGTTGGTCGGCAGTCAGGTTCATGGCGGCAACGGCTTCCTGAAAGCTGCTCTGCTGCCAGGTTTGCTTGAACTGCTGGCGCTGGTCGGGCCGGACAATGGTTTGCAGTTCGGATTGGGCACTGCGACGAATCTGGCTGATCTGGGCGGATTGGGTCGGGGTAAGGTCAAGCCGCTCTAGAGCGTCGGCCAGAGGATATTCAGCCATGACAGCAGCCCGAATCGCGTCGGCCTGGGCTGTTGAGGGGAGGAATGTTGTCAACCCAATCATCACAACCAAACAGCTTCCGGCCAGCACCGGCACCAGGATTAAGGGTTTGAATCGCATCGGAGTTACCTCATTCGAGCTTGTGGATGGCTTCATCCTAAAATTTGGGTCAGCACATCGCCTGGAGCAAACGTCACGGCTTAAGGCATGACGAAAGTCACGGTTCTGCTAGAGAGCAGTTCGACGACCAGAGAGGCTTTGTATGATGGGGCAAAAGCAGGATGGAGCGAGGACAGGATGGAACTGTGCATTTCTCACAAGAGCCCAGATTTGAAGCCCTACAGCCACCAGGCACCGACTGGTACATAGGCGCACGATGGGGATTGAAATACAAGGAAATCAGTCCATGAGTCAGCCTCAACCCATTCGGGTTGCCAACTATCCGTTTCCGGCCCTGCTCTACCTGGAGTGGGGGCTACTGGCAGTCGTGTTGGTCAGTCAGCTTTTGCCCAATCCGTTTCGCGATACAGGGCCGCTGCTGCGGCTGGGAGCCTTTCTGAGTACAACAGGACTGGGGTTGATGGGGCTGCGCCTGCCTCAGGGATCGCTGCGCACTAGACTGGCCTACACGGCCCTACAGATGGGGCTGCTGCTGTTAGTGAGCTGGTGGGGCGGTTTGCGGGGGTTGCGGCTGTTTCCCCTGCTCTCGGTGGTGCTGATCATTCGCCACTGTCTGATGTTTCGTCTACCGGGGCGTGTGATCACCAGTGCGTTGCTCTACGGCCTGTTTTTGGGGCTGCTGCTGACGCGACTGGCGCGATTAGGAGAATTGGGGCGTCCGATTGTGCGCGGTGCCGGACGGCTGGTGATCAGCAGCTTTGCCTTCAACGTGACGCTGCTGCTGCTGCTGGTAATTTTGTTTTTGCTGCTGTTGATGAGTGCCCTGCTAAACGAGCGCCGCAGCCGCAATGAGCTGATGCAGGCCCATCGGCAGCTCCAGCAATATGCCCTCCAGGTTGAGACGCTGGCGGCTACCCAGGAGCGCAACCGGATTGCCCGCGAAATTCACGACTCGCTGGGCCATTCCCTCACCGCTTTGAATCTACAGCTCGAAGGAGCCCTCAAGCTGTGGTCCTCCCAGCCAGAGCGGGCTCAGGGGTTCCTACAGCAAGCCAAAACGCTGGGCTCAACTGCGCTACAGGACGTGCGGCGCTCCGTGGCGGCCATGCGTTCCGATCCAATTCAGCCCCAGAAGCTACCTGACGCCCTGCTTGCCCTGGCCCAGGAATTTGAACGCATGACGGGTTTGCAGCCGATTTGCGATATCCAGCTTGCCGAGTTGTTGCCTGCCGATCTAGCCCTAGCGCTCTATCGGATTACCCAGGAAGCCCTAACCAACATTTGCAAACATGCTGAGGCGACTCAGGTGCAGATTGCTCTGCGGGAAACAGATGGCAAAGTTGTTCTGACGATTCAAGACAACGGTCGCGGTTTCGCTCCGACCCAAACCACCACTGGCTTCGGCCTACAAGGAATGCGGGAACGGGCGGCAGCGCTGGGCGGCACCCTCACCTGGGAGAGTTCTGCTGGTCAGGGCTGTCGGGTAATTGGGCGATTTCCCAGCCGAGCAACAATTCGTTAAGGGTTCTGATGAGCAATTGGAATTTGTATGATTCGGATTCTATTAGTTGATGATCAAGCCTTGATTCGTCAGGGGCTACGGGCCTTACTCGAACTCGAACCTGACCTACAGGTGGTAGGCGAGGCCGAAAACGGCCAGGTAGCGCTGGAGTTGGTGCAGCAACTGCAACCCGACGTGGTGCTGCTCGACATCCGGATGCCAGTGCTGGACGGGGTGGCCGCGACGCCGTTGATCTGCGCCAGTTCCCAGGCCAAGGTGCTGGTATTGACGACTTTCGATCAGGATGACTACGTTACTCAAGCGTTGCGCCAAGGCGCGGCGGGCTATCTGCTGAAGGACACGCCCTCGGAGGAGTTGGCCACAGCGATTCGAGCCGTCCAGCGCGGCTACAACCAGTTTGGCCCCGGCATTCTGCAAAAAATGCTGTCCCATCTGCCCCCAAATCCGCCGCCCGAACTGCCTCTCGGCTTTGCTGAACTGACGCCCCGCGAAAAAGAAGTGTTGGGGCTGATCGCCCAGGGAGCCAGCAACCGCGAAATTGCTCAGCGGCTTTACCTCTCAGAGGGAACCGTCAAGAATCACGTCACCAGCCTGCTGGGGCGACTCAACCTGCGCGACCGCACCCAAGCCGCCCTGTTTGCCACCTCGGTGCTCCACTTGCTACAAGACAGTCCCAGGGATGGAACCTGCTAAGCCCCTCAGTCCCCTGTTCACGGGGCAGGACTGGTAGGATCAAAGCAATTTGCTTTGTTGCCTCCCCCACCTTTGTTGCCTCCCCCACCTTTATTGCCCTATCCACCATGAGCCTGACCGAACAGATCCTCTCCCAGCTCCCCGACCCAGCCCTGGAAAATCTGCGGCGGGCCGATCGCCTCTGGCAGAGCTACCGTGAGGGCAGTTTGCCTACCAGTATCGCGGTACAGGAGTCGGCTGCGCCCCTGGATAATGTCACCTGGGATCTGCTGATCTGCGGCGGCACTTTAGGGATTCTGGTAGGGGCGGGGCTGGCCCAGCGGGGCTGGCGGGTGGCTCTGCTAGAGCGGGGTGTTTTGCGGGGCCGCACCCAGGAGTGGAATATTTCCCGGCATGAATTGCAGGTGCTGGTTGAGTTGGAGCTTTTGACCCCGGCGGAGTTGGAGCAGGCGATTGTCACCGAATACAACCCGGCTCGGCTCAGCTTCCACAAGGGGGTCGAGCTCTGGGTGGAGAACGTGCTGAATGTGGGCGTCGATCCGGTGTTTCTGCTGGAGACGCTGAAGCGTAAGTTTTTGGCGGCGGGCGGTCAACTGCTGGAACAGACGGGCTTCGAGGCGGCGACAGTACATCCCAACGGGGTCGCGGTCAACACCAGCCAGGGTCAGTTAACTACCCGACTGCTGCTAGATGTGATGGGCCACTTCTCGCCGATTGTGCGGCAGGTGCGACAGGCCCAGCAGCCCAAACCCGATGCGGTCTGTCTAGTCGTTGGCAGTTGCGCTCAGGGGTTTCCCGACTGCGAAACTGGCGATCTGTTTGCCTCCTTCACGCCGGTTCAGAACCAGTGCCAGTATTTCTGGGAAGCGTTTCCGGCCCAGGATGGCCGCACCACCTACCTATTTACCTACCTGGACGCCGACCCCAGCCGCCCCAGCCTGGAAGCGCTGTTTGAGGACTACTGGCGGCTCCTGCCCGAATATCAAGGGGTATCGGTCGAGCAACTCCAGGTACAGCGGGTGCTGTTTGGCTTTTTCCCCTGTTACCGCCAGCCCCTACGGTTTGACTGGCCGCGAATTCTGGCAATTGGCGACAGCAGCGGCAGCCAGTCGCCGCTCAGTTTTGGCGGATTTGGGGCAATGATTCGCCATCTCAAGCGTCTCACTCAGGGACTCCAGGATGCCCTCAGCGCAGATGCCCTGGATCAATCCAGTCTGGCTTTACTCCAGCCCTACCAACCCAGTCTGGCCGTGACCTGGCTATTTCAGCGGGCCATGAGCGTTGGGATCACTCAACAGGTCGGCTCAGACCAGATCAACCAGCTGCTGTCTGCCGTGTTTACCGAGATGGACAAATTGGGTGAACCGGTGCTGAAGCCGTTTTTGCAGGACGTGGTGCAGTTTCCGGCCCTGTTCCAGACCATGCTGCGGGTGGGCCTGTTCCATCCGGGGCTAGTGCTGCGCGTGATTCCCCAGGTGGGTCTGCCGCTGCTGGTGGAATGGCTGGGCCACTATCTGCTGCTGGCGACCTACAGCGCTCTGTATCCCCTGGCTAAAACTCTAGAGCCCTTCACCGCGTCGCTGTCGCCGCTTCAGCGCTATCGTTACCATCGCTGGCTGGAAGCCTGGCAGTATGGGGCAGGGCTGGACTATTCGGGCTAGCGTCGGACTTCGGATAGCCAATGCAGTTGAGTAACGAGATATTACACCCAGCGAATCAGGCGAATATTCGCCCCCAAATGTTAGAAAATCCCCAGATGTTAGAAAATTTAGATCTGGCGAAAGCGCGATTGAACTGGCCGCTGAGCCGATTGCGATCTGTTTAAAGCAGTGGGTCTAAAGCGCTGGGACTTGGGGAAACTGGCCAGGAATTGGTCTAGGGCTGCAAAACCCCGGCTCGAAACACAGGGCCGGGGCGATAGATCAGGCAGGAATTCAGGCAATAGCTGAGCAGATGGGGCAGAATGGCATGAACTTTTCTCTGGCGCGGCAGCGGTTTTATCAAGAAATTCGCCAGCCGGAAATTAATTTGGCCAAGGCAGCCCTCTATCTAGCCCAGGAGGAATACCCGGATCTGGAAGTCGAACGCTATCTCGACCAACTCGACCAGATGGCCATCGCAGTCGCCGACCGGCTGCCGCTAGAGCGCTATCCGCTGCGGATCATTCAAACCCTGAACCAGTACTTGTTTGACGAGCAAGGGTTTAACGGCAATACGGCAGACTATTACGACCCCGACAACAGCTATCTGAACCGGGTGCTGGAGCGCCGCACCGGTATTCCGATCACCCTCTCGCTGGTCTATCTAGAGGTTGCTGCCCGAATTGGCTTCCCCATGGTGGGCGTCAATATGCCGGGGCATTTCATGATTCGGCCCGTGATTGACGAGATGCAGGTGTTTGTCGATCCGTTTCATCAGGGCGAGGTGCTGTTTGAGGCCGACTGTCAGGAGCGGCTCAGCCAGATTTTTAGTCGTCCGGTCGTCTTCCAGCCCGAGTTTGCTACACCCGTGGCCTCAGCCCAGTTTCTGGCCCGAATATTAGGCAACCTCAAGGCCATTTATATTTCGCAGAACCGGGCTGCCAAAGCCCTCGACGCCATCGACCGGGTGCTGATGCTGTTCCCAGATGCGCCGTTTGAGCTGCGAGATCGGGGCTTGATGTATTACCAGATGGGCCAGTGGGCCAGCGCCAGCCGCGATTTGAATGCCTATCTAGAACAGGCTCCAACCGCCCGCGACGCCGACTCGATTCGCACCCTGCTCCAGCGCATTCAAGATTTACCCGCGTCCTGATATCAATTCTCTACACAGCCTTTTTCAGTATCGCCAACCGCTCGTTCACCAGACTGGCAAGGAACTGCTACATCTAGAGTTCAAGTCTAGAAATTTGCGCTATAAACGCTAAATAAATCATTTCGTTGGCGCTCGGGTTACTCCACTTCCAAGCCCGATTGCGCCAGGTTGCTTTGCCCCGATGTGAGGCAAACGGCCTGCTCATTTTCTGCTCTAGCCCTCACCGGAACTCCAAGCCGCCCATGGTAGACCTGCTGCACCTGGCCTCTGTTGAAACCCTCACCTGGAAACCGCCCCTGCCGCCCGCTCCAACTCCGCCCCAGCCTGCCGCCGAAATCTGCGCCGTGGGGATGGTGGTGCAATGGGCCGGAATGCCCGCTAAGCCTGTGCCGACTAAACAGTCCGCCGACTATCTGGTGGCCATGCATGAACTGGTGCGGCGAATTGCCCAGCTGAAAACCCAGGCGTCTACGGCAGAGCCCGCTGAAGCTGCTGTACTGCTGCCCCAGCTCAGGCCCGAAGTAGAGGCAGTGATTCAAGCCCAAACGGTCTGGCACACCAGTTTACTGTCGAACCCAGCCAGCCTCGCCCCTCGCGCCGACTCCCTGGCTAACTGCTCATCCCAGCCCGGGCCTTCCTTTAACCAGGAGTGGCAGGTCTGTGCGGCCCAGTGGCTCTGGTGGATCGCCCAAAGCAGCCACGAAGCCCTGCGGTTGCTGGAAGGCTGTCCGGCCCAAATCATCACGCTGGAGGGAGAGCAGCCGGGTCGTCTGCGGCTGGTCGTGGGATTAATCCTGTCCCCAAACTCCCAGGCTGCCCCTCAGGCTCCCGCCGCTCCGGAGCTGGCGTTTGATCTGGTGACGGGTGAAGCCCTGCCGCCCTTGCTGCCTGCTGCCCAGCGCCTTCAGGTGCCAGACAGTTTGTTGAGCCAGCCGATGGCTGCTGGTGCCTTTCTCCAGCGCCTCACGGATCAGCTGTTGGAGGCGGTGCCAACCCTGCGCTCCTGCTTTGAAGGGCTGTCAGCCCGCTGGTTGATACCGCTGCGGCCCTGGCAGACGGGCAGCCTGCGGCTGTCGTTGGGGCTGGCGTTCAGCCCGATTGCACTGGCCTCAGGTTCGCCTGTCTCAGATCCGCCTGTCTCAGATCTGTCTGTCTCAGGTCTGTCTGTCTCAGATCAATCCGCTAATCCGCAAGGGCCAGATCAGCCAGATCAGCCGGTTGAGCCTGTCGCTGGCTCCAATCCCGGCTCCGATTTTGACGAAACCAGCCTGCCCCAGATCAGCTTCAGCCAAGCCGATTGGCTCGAACAGCACATCTCGATTGCCGTGGCCCAGCAGCTCACCCAGCTGTTTTTACAGCAGCCACCGACCAATGATCGGCCCGAAACCGTGCTCGCCCAGGGCTGTAACCTGATCGACCAGATGCAAGATTCGTTTACCCTGGCCAGCCGCATCTTCGCCCAACAGAGTCTGTCGCTCAACGAACTGGCCCTGCGGCTCCAGTGGGGCATCAACCGCACCGCCTACGAAGTTATGCAGCTGACCAGCGGGGTAGGGGCGCGGCTCCTGCAACCCCAGCAGCCCTGGCAAACGGGACGACTGCGGCTGGTTATTTGGCTGACGGTTCAAACCTCGGAACAGCAGTGGCGCTTCGACGTGGCAGAGCGCTGTGTCTGTCCCACCCCTGAGACCTCGGACAGCAAAACCCCGATTCCTGGCGAGACGCTAATTCGGACCGATGAGCACGACTGGTGTTTGCGGCCCGTGACGCTGGCCCAGCTGGAAGCAGCCTTCTGGCAGCAGATCGAGCAGGCGGCCCCCGAAATTGCGCTGCTGCGGGCTGATACGGAGGTGATGGTGGCCACAGCTCATAGTCAGGGCGGGCTGGGCGGGCTGAGATTAGAGGCAGCTTTTGAGTTTTGGCCCGATCCGGTTAGCTCAAGGTTTCTGAGCTGGTGATCGCAAACGAGTTGCCGCAGCCGCAGCTGCTGGTGGCGTTGGGGTTGTGGAACCGAAAGCCGCCGCCCATCAGGTCTTCTGAATAGTCGAGGTTGAGGCCAATCAGGTAGGGCAAACTCTGGGAATCTACCGCAATCGGAATGCCCTCAGACTGCAGGATTTGGTCGTCTGGAGAGGCGCTGTCTGCCAGTTCCAGGGTGTAGTAGAACTCGGCGCATCCTCCAGACTGAATGCCCAGGCGAAACAGCGCGTCTGGATTGGCCGATTTGGAGCGCATCCGCTGTACTTCTTGGGCGGCGGCCTGACTGAGGTGGATCATACGGTCAACTGCTGATGGGTGCTATGGGTTAGTCTCAAGCCAATTGGCTGAGAAAAGGCTTGCTGATCGGGAGGGCTGATCGGGAGGGCTGATCAGGAGCCAGACGCCCATTTTACAGCGATCCGCAGGTCTCCCAGATCGGCTCCTGGCTAAAAAAGCCCAGAGCCCGGAGGGTGTTATGGGGCTATCAAAAAACCATTAAAAAAGGCCGGACTGGCCGACCTGTTTGTGAACTTAATTTGTGAACTTGATTTCAAGGGTTTCAACAGAGCTCCAGAAGATTTCAACCCGAATTATTGCTCAATTGCTCTAGCCGCGTGCGTAGTCGTCTTGATAGCGGATGATGTCATCTTCGCCCAGGTATTCGCCGTTCTGGACTTCGATCAGCACCAGGGGGATGACGCCAGGGTTCTCTAGCCGATGCTGGGTGCAGGCCGGGACATAGGTAGACTGGTTGCAAAACAGCAGCTTTTCTTCGCTGCCGCACTCAACTTTCGCCGTACCGGATACTACAATCCAGTGCTCGCTGCGGTGATGGTGCATTTGCAGGCTCAGCCGATGACCTGGCTTCACTTCAATGCGCTTAATTTTGTAGCCCTGGCCTTCCTCCAGAATGGTGAAGGAGCCCCAGGGGCGCAGCTCGGTAGCCGCAACGCCTTTGGAAACAGCTGGGCTGGGCAGCGAATTCGTAACTGAAAGTGTCGCAGGTTGAACTTTCTCTTTAGGTTGAGCCACAATAATTTCTCCTTGAACGCTTGCTTGAACGCTGGATAAGAATCGCCTGGTAAATGACCCGAAGGCGCGGTTTACCCCAACGAACCGGTTGAAATCTCGGGGAATCTCTTGGTGAGACCGAAGACAACCATAACAAAATGTTCCCGGTTCCTCTAGCCGTTCCATCACAGCTTCACCGGATACACATCTAGTCTTTACAAGTCGCGGCGGGGATTCAAGCGCAGTTCACCCAAAGCGGCCAAAATCTATCTTGGGAGACAGGGGGGGAAACAGTGGGGGAAACAGCCAGGCGGGAATTGATCGCCGTAGGCTTCTCTAGGGGCTGGGTTCAAGAAAGACGCCAATACCGTTGTTGACCGAAGCTGCCGTGCTGGGAGGGCGGTTCAGCAGTTGACCTCCCAGATACAGAGTGGTGGAGCTGCCGCCATCTAGATTGAGAGCACTGACGACGCCAAGCTGCTGCACGAGTTGGGCCGCCTCGGCCAGGGTTGGTCCGGCTCCCCCCAGCCGCTGATGCACCGTGAGCATGAGCAGTTTGCCCTGGGGCGTGGTGGCAATGATGCTGCGCGGGGCGCGCTCCTGAATAAAGCTGGTCGAGAATTTTTCGGACTGGGCGTTGAGCACGACGCGACTGTTTTGCAGCAGCAGCGGACCCGCCCCCATCACCTGCTGGAAGCGGTCGAAATCGCTGGGGCGAATCAGGCTCTCGACCGTGAGGCTAGTTCCCACCGGCAGAGCGTTCACCGCGTCCTGATCGGCTCGAACTACCAGCAGGTAGCCATCTGACGGGATCGCCAGGCTGGTTCCGGCCTTGGGCAACTGCTTGCGAGAGACAATCTGGTCGTTCTGCACGGTCAGCAGAGTTTCCTGATCGATGATGCTGGTGTAGCTGCGGCCCCAGTCTGGCGTATAGCGGGCCACGCCCGCCCCCACATAGCCGCTGTTAGTGCCCTGTAGGGTCCAGCGCTGGCCGGTAGAGCTAGCCAGGGTTTCCTGGAGATTGAGGTGGCCAAAGCTGACTTCACCCGAGTCGTTCCAGGCCAATGCGCCTCGATTCAAGATCGGGCCTGAGAGCCAGCGGCTGTCGCTGCGAATTGCGCCCAGGGGCAGCTGATTGTTGCGGTTGAAGAAACCGCCGTTGATCGCAGCAATGCCCTGGGTGCGCTGGGCCGTATTGAACAGGGGAGCTGTGCCGCCGCTGCTGCTGGTGCTGCTCAGAATGGGCCGCAGCGAGACGCCGGGCTGGCGCGGGTCAATCTCCAGTCCCACAACCGGAAACTGGCCCGCTCTGGTCGTGACCCACTGCTGCCACCAGCGGACTCCCGGAGCCCAGAGGATATTGCGCGTCACCAGCGCATCGGGCCGCACGTCGATCAGCAGTCGATTCGGGTTGGCCAGAGTCCAGACGCGGGGACGCAGGCCGGTGGGGTAGCTGAACCGCAGCACGGTTTGGCCGCCGCTGGTTTCAAGTTTCAGGCTTTTGATTTGCTTGCCAGCCTTGCCCTTAAACTGGCGCAGCAGGGCCGGGTCAATCTGGGCATTCAGGGTAACTACTGCTTCGCCCTGGTTTTCGTTCACCTGCCAGGGAGTGGCCCGATCCAGGTCGATCACGATGCGGTCGCCCCAGGTCTGCGGTCCCTGGCGCACATTGGTCACCTTTGCGGCTGGGGTGTTGATCTGCAGGGTATTGCCTTCCAGGCTCACCTGCCAGCCAAACTGCTCCTGTAGGGCGGTGATATCGAGATAGCGGTATTGCTTGGTTAGCCAGGTCGTCAGGTTGAGCGGGCTCGTCTCCCGATCAGAGAACCACTCTACCGGCTGCTGGATTGCGCTGTCGCTGTCGAGTAACTCCAGACCGATCTCATCGATCAGAGCGGCATCGGCAACGCCCAGACTCTGCTGGCGCTGGCTCCAGGGCATTGAAGTGCGACGGCCATTGATCACGACCTGATTGCCGTGCCGGGTGATCACGACCGGAATTGAGGCCTGGGCCAGGGTTGGTACCCAGGCAGGACTCTGGGCCGCAGGCGCAACAAACTGCTGGAACGGTTCGGCGATGCCCTGCTGTTTGTTCAAGGTGAGCGAGAGGGCGGCCACCAGCAGGGGCGAGAGCAGCACAACTCTGAAGCGACCGAAGAATGAGGATTGGGGAAGATAGGTACTTTGAAACCGGCGATGTCGAGTG
>JBJTUI010000719.1:0-3575 GCA_046080625.1 Elainella sp.
ATTCGCGGATTTAATCGCCTAGCTCAGGTGATTGAAGGAGTCAAATTTCAGGATGGTATCGCAATCACTGACCTCGTTCGCTCCACGACCAAAAACGCTGCTTAATTCTTCTTCATACACCAGATTTGACAATAACCCAGCTCCGCTCCGCTCTGGTCGGCTGCTGGCAAAAATGGTGAGATCACCTTTGACCTGGATGACATCGATCTAACGCTGAGCGACTATGCCAAACTGAGCGGCGACCTTAGCTTCAAAGTTGCCAAAGACAACAGCGGCGCGAGTTTTGCAATTTCGGGCAACCAGGTCAGCGCCTTCATGGGCTACGGTGCTGCCACCACTGCCACCACGGATGATGTTGGGCTATCGCTGGTTGATGTCACCTTTAGCCTTGATGTGGCGGCTGATAGAACCTACACCTACACCATTACTGAAGGTAAGCTGAATGCTCAGGTGATGGACGGGTTACAGCTAAGTGTGGATAATGTTACTGCTTCAGGTAACAAAGATAATGCGTCCCTAACCTTAAGCGACTATAAGCTTGGCCTGGGCGGCGTCAGCTATTTCAGCGGTGACAGCCTAACCTACGATTTGGTGCAAACTGCGAACGGTAGAACGGTTGCGTTCGGCACCACCAACCTGAATGGTTTGATTGGCTACGGAGCGGATACACTGGACACCAGCGATGATGTCGGCCTGAAAATCAACAATGCCAATCTGGAGATTGGACTGAGCGCAGATCAGACCTATCGCTACAGCCTGACAGACGCTAATCTCGCTCTGGTTGGCATCAGTGGTCTACCTATTTCGGCCAATAGCGTGACGGTGGCTGGCGACCAGACCAAGACCGAAGTGTCTATGGGCGCGTTCAACCTGGGCTTTGGCGGCATGGCAAGGGCCAGCGGCGCTCAGCTCAATTTCTTGGCGCAGCAGACAGAAGACGGCAAGGTCATCAAATTCTCTGCGGCAGGAGTGAATGCTTTTGTCGGACATGGTGCAGACACGATGGACACCAGCGATGATGTAGGTCTGGAAATCAGCAGCGCCGATCTGGAACTGCTGCTGAATGCTAACAACACCTATTCCTACAGCTTCCGCAACGGCAATGTGGCAACACGCGGGCTGGAAAGCGTTCTGACGCTGGTGGCTCAGCAGGTTAACCTGACTGGCGACCAGACAGGGGCAGTTCTGACGACGGGCAAGTTCAATCTCGGCCTGGGATCTGTAGCGCGAGTGGATGGCGATGCCATCGCTTTCTCAGTGCAGCAGACCGCAGAAGGCAGGGCCGTTACATTTAGCGGGGCCAATCTGAACAGTCTGTTGGGCTACGGCGCTGATACGAGCGATACCAGCGATGATGTCGGTCTGTCGATCACTAATGCTGGATTAACGCTTAGTCTCAAGGCGGATAAGTCTTATGACTACTTACTGAAGAACGCTAACGTCGCTGTTTTAGGTGTTAGTGGATTAACATTGAATGCCTCTAATATCAACGCTTCAGGCAACCAGACCAGCACGGTGGTGACGCTGGGCAGCTTCGAGCTTGGCGTGGGTAGTGTAGCCCGCCTCAGCGGCAATGCTCTCAACTTCAGCGCAGTTCAAACGGCTGAGGGCACAGCCATTACGCTGGGCGGCAGCAATATCGCAGCACTGGTGGGCTATGGAGCAGAGACTGCGATAACTAATGATGATATTGGTCTATCGATTCAGAACGCTAGCCTGGAAGTAGCGCTGAATGCTGATAAAACCTATCGCTACGGTCTATATGATGCTCAAGCTGCGGTTGTGGGTATCAACGGGTTAACGCTCTCGGCAGACAGCATCACCGCAATTGGCGATCAATCTAACACAACCGTATCTCTGCAAAACTACGCGCTGGGTGTGGGCGGACTGGTCAGCCTGACGGGCGAAACCCTCGACTTCTCGGCTCAGCAAATGCAAGACGGCAAACAGATTGGCTTCTCAGCGACCAATGTCTCTGCCTTTGTCGGTAAGGGAGCCGATACAGCCATCAGCGGTGATGATGTGGGGCTGGGCATCAGCGGTGCCGGACTCACGTTGGCGATTGCCGCTAACCGCACCTACAGCTACACGCTAACCGCAGATGCAGTGCAAATGCGCGGACTGGAAGAGGTGACGCTGAATGCCGAGAATATCACAGCAACCGGCAACGGTTCCAGCACGCTGGTGACGCTGGGTAACTTCGCGCTGGGGCTAGGCGACACGATTGCGCTGGGTGGTTCCGGATTGCGCTATGAGGCGAATGCATCTGGCCTGAAGCTTGGCGCAACGGACAGCTATGCATTCGTCGGCACGGGCTACGGCACCAGTGAAGCAATTGGCATTGGCCTCAGCGATCTGGATCTAGGCATGGTGCTTTATCAGGGCGCAAACGGTAGCACCTACGCATTGCAGGCATCGGGCGCAGCGGCTCTGCTGGGTGGCTCGGCGGATTTGCAGCTCACGGCAGACCAGCTCAGCCTGTCGGTGAACCGGACGGGTGGGGCCGTCAACGAGAGTATTACCCTGCCGAACGGCCAATCGGTTGTCGTTAACTTCACTGCGGCTGAGGGCAATCTTACCCATCTACAAGGCTCCGCTGACCTGAACGTGGCTGGCTTTGCGACCGCCAGCGGTGAGTTCTTCTTTGAGCAGAATGTGGTGTCTGGCGCTAATGGCGATCAGACAACGCTGCTGATTGGCGCAACCGATGTGAATGCCTTTGTGGGCAGCGGTGCAACTGGCCTGCAAGTCAGCGACGGCAGATTGGGTCTGGTGGTTGAGCGCAGTGGCGGTGTTTCCAAATACGCGATGAACGCCAGCGGTGCGGCTTCGCTGCTAGGGGTTAACGGCGTAACGCTGTCAGGTGAGGTGGCGCTGCAAGTCAACCGCATGGGTGCCGTTGATCAGATGATTGCCACGCCCAACGGATCGGTGGCGGTCGTGTTTGCGCCTGAGCAGAACAATTTGACCCAGGCTGTTGGTAATCTCAGTTTGGGCATCGACGGCTTTGCTGCCCTGTCTGGTAACTTCAACATCCAGAAAACCCCTGACGCGCTGCGGATCGGCGCAACGGATGTGGCAGCTTTTGTGGGTGCAGCGGGCAGTGGACTTCAGGTCAGCGATGCCAACCTGGGTCTGATTGTGGAAACTGACCGCCAGAATGCCTACGCCCTGATTGCGAATGGCAACGCCAGTCTGGTCGGTGTCAGCGCATTACAATGAACGCCGATGTTGCGATTGCTATCAATCGAACTGGTAATACGGTTAATGATGCGATTGGCACTCCGGCAGGCTCCGTTGCAATCCAGTTTGCAGACGGTACGAATATTACCCAGGTGCACGGTACGGCAGCACTGAACGTAGCTGGGTTCGCGGCGGTAAACGGCAGCATCTTCGTTGAGAAAACGCCAAACGCCCTGCAAGTAGGCATCACAGCTAAGTACTGGACAAAAGATGTAGAGCTTGGAGAAGCTCGGTTTGATGGTCTTCCAAGTTCAACATGATTCTGCGAAGCTGGTCGAGTCCGTAGCGAAAAATGCTCTTGGCCTTGCGCCCATGTCGCTTGATCTCTATCG
>JBJTUI010000720.1:0-7411 GCA_046080625.1 Elainella sp.
CCGCTGGCTAATCCGCCGCTGCTGGAAACCCTGGCTTTTGACCCGATTCTGGCCAAGTGCAAGCTGATCGCCGAAGCCTGGGATGCGGGCGGGCTGTATCAGGTGGGCTCGTTTCCGGCCTATGGACGCTGGGCCGAGTGGAACGGCAAATACCGCGACAGCATCCGCCAGTTTCTCAAGGGCGACGCCGGACTGGTAGGCGAAATGGCGCAGCGACTGCAAGGCTCGCCTGACCTCTACGCCTGGGCCGGACGCGGACCCGCCACCTCGATCAACTTCATCACGGCCCACGACGGCTTCACCCTGGCCGATTTGGTGTCCTACAACGACAAGCACAACGAGGCCAATGGCGAAAATAACAACGACGGCGAATCCCACAACGAGAGCTGGAACTGCGGAGCCGAAGGCTGGACCGAAGATCCCGCGATCAACGACCTGAGGCAGCGCCAGATCCGCAACGCCATCGCCATGCTGATGGTCAGTCAGGGCGTCCCGATGCTGCTGATGGGCGACGAGCTGGGCCGGAGTCAGCACGGCAACAACAACACCTACTGTCACGACAACGAACTCAACTGGCTGGATTGGGATCTGCTCAACACCAACCGGGAGCTGTTCAACTTCGTCAGCCACTGCATCTACTTCCGCCGGGCGCATCCCGTCCTGCGCAACCGCTACCACTTCCAGAACCGCGACTACAAAGGCAGCGGCTATGCCGACATCACCTGGCACGGCACCCAAGCCTGGAGCGCCGACTGGTCTGACAGCAGCCGCACCCTGGCCTTCCTGCTCTGTGGCAAACATGCCAAATCGGGCCTGGTCGAAGACAACTACGTCTACGTGGCGATGAATATGCACTGGGAAACCCAGTGGTTCAACGTCCCGGCTCTGCCCGCTGGCCTGAAGTGGCACGTCTCGGTCAACACGGGTGCTCAGCTCACCTATTTTGGTCTGGGTGCCGAACCCGAACTGGAACACCAGCATGGCATGCTGATGCGGGATCATTCGGTGGCGATTCTGGTGGGCAGGTAGGGAGAGGTGGGGAGATGGGGAGGTAGGGGGTGTGCCAACCGCACATGCCAAAAGCACCCAGCTCCTTTAAAGCCCTGGTGCAGAGAGCGGAAGCCGTTCTACTCCTCATCCCCTCATCCCCTCATCCCCTCATCCCCTCATCCCCTCATCCCCTCATCCCCTCATCCCCTCATCCCCTCATCCCCTCATCCCCTCATCCTTGAAGTAACCTTTTTCATCAACACAACCAATCCCTATGCCATTCAACACAGCGACTCAAATCACTGCTCAGGCTGCTATCATTACGCTAACGGGCGAACTGGATGCCGCCTCGGCACCACTGTTTCGCGAAGCTGTCGAACAGGCGGCAGTGGCTCAGCCTGCCCATCTGGTGCTAGAAATGAGCGGTCTGGATTTCATGGCCAGCGCCGGACTGCGGGTGCTGATTTTTGCTAAGCAAAAAATGGGTGCTAATGTGGATATCTACGTGGTGGCTCCCCAGGAAATGGTGCTGGAGACGCTGGAGAAAACCGGCTTTGACCAGAGCGTGATTATTGCAGACTGCTACGAAGTGGCGGCTTAAAGGCAAACGCACAGAACTGCGGGTCTGGTGATCGCTAGAGATTGCTGGACCCGTCGTGTGTTGAAGTCGCTTTAAATCCTGTTCACGTCAGCACTACAGAACGCGACATGGAACACAAAATGCAACTCACTGTACCGGGAACGCTGGATGCGCTCAAACCAATCGCTGAATTTCTTGCTAGTGCGGCGGCAGCAGCCAGTTTAGATAAAAAAACTGCCTATAAACTGCGGTTAGCGGTGGATGAAATTGCTACAAATATTGTTCTTTATGGCTATCGGGCTGCCGGACTCAGCGGCGATATCCAGCTGACGGCAGTGGTCGAGGAGGATATTCTGGAAGTCACTCTAGAAGACAGGGCCATCCGTTATAATCCAATGCAAACCGAGGCGGTAGAGGCGGCAGAGTTGGAGCGCCCGCTGGGAGAAAGAGCAATGGGCGGATTGGGCGTCTATCTAGCAATCCAAAGCGTCGATCAGTTCCAGTATGAGTGGGTGGGCAACCGCAATCGCAACATTTTTCGGGTGAATCGGCCCCGGCTTTTAGGTCTGTCTCAGCCCGGAGGTGAGGCGTGACGCAGACGCTTTCCGAATCCGTGGCCGAACTTCAGCGCTCGAATGCCCTGATGTGCGACCTGCTCGCCTTTGGGGCCAGCCTCTCGGCTGAGCAAGACCTGTCTCGATTGGCTGAAAAAATTGTCCAGATGGCCAAAACGCTCTGTCAGGCGGACGCCGGAATTCTCTACCTGCGGCCCGATCTCCAGCGGCCCGATGCCCAGCAGGCCGAGCCAGACCATCTGACCTGCGCCTTGGTCCAGATCGACTCGCTGGCGCTCTACCACAACTTTATCCAGACTGCTGGCGCAGTTCAACCCGATGTGAGTTCACCAGGTTTTTCGCCTATCCTGCTCTTGGCCTCTGCTCCGGCTCCGTCCCTGGCGGCTGAGGCAGTTTTGACTGGGACGCTGGTAGAAGTGCCCTGCTTTGAGGCAGTTTGGGCCGAACAGCCAAACCGCTGGCCTGATGACCGGGCATTTGATCAAGCTCGGGGCTATCGCTCGGTTTCGGGACTGGTGATGCCGCTGCAAAGCAACAATCAGATTCTGGGCGTCCTGAAGCTGCTCAACGCCAATCCTGACCGAGAGGAGATTGGCCCGTTTGACGCCACGCTGCGTGAGATCATGCAGTGGTTCGCGGTTCGCGTCAGCAACGCCCTCAACGACCAGCGCCTGCTGCAAACCCAGGCCAACTGGATCAAGGCCGATCAAGAGCTTGAGGTGGGCCGCAAAATCCAGCTCGATTTTCTGCCGGAAACGCTGCCGCAGGTGGAAGGCTGGGAAATTGCCGCCCGGTTCTATCCGGCCCGCGAAGTGGCAGGCGATTTTTACGATGCCTTTCCGGTGGGGCATGGCCGCATTGGCATTGTGATTGCCGACGTGTGCGACAAGGGCGTTGGCGCGGCTCTGTTCATGTCGCTGTTCCGCAGCTTCTTGCGAGTTCTGGCTCAGCAGAACTATTCCCTGGACCTGCTGGATATGCTGGTCGAGCAGCCTGCTGGGAGCCGTTCCTCGGATCAGGCAACGCGCCAGGACAAACGCTCGCGGCTGCCCAGCATCGGCACCCAGGCGCTTAAAAATGCCGTTGAGCGGACTAATACTTACATTGCTGAAACGCACTGGCGCACCAGCATGTTCGCCACCATCTTCTTTGGCATTCTCGATCCTGCCAGCGGCAAGCTGATTTACATTAACGGGGGGCATGAATCGCCGTTCGTGATCAACTCCCAGGGCATCAAAGCCCGCCTTACTAAAACTGGTCCTGCCGTCGGAATTTTTCCCAACGCTGAGTTTCAGATTGAAGTGACGCAGCTCGATCCAGGTGACATTTTCCTGGGCTACACCGACGGCGTTCCCGATGCCCGCAGCCCCCAGCACGAGCGCTATACCGAAGCCCGTCTGTGCAGCCTGATCGAATCATCTGCCGCTACTTCTGCCACAGGGCTAGTCGAGCAAATTACTGCCGACGTTCACGCCTATATTTCCTATACCGCTCCGTTTGACGACATTACTTTGATCGGCGTAAGGCGCTGCTAGGCGTTTAACAGGGAGCTAATAGGGAGCGGGCGGCCAGCCTCTGGGCGGCTGGATCGGGTAGGCGGCGGGTTCAGACCCCTGGGGTGATGGCGGCATCAAGGTCTGGTCATCCAGTTTTGCGCCAATCGGCGGCGGGATCACCTGCTGGGCCGGATTGACCGAGGGCGACCAGCCTCGCGGCGGCGGCACCTGGTAGATATTCTGGGGAGAAGACCCGACCGGCGGCAGTCAGTCGGCGGCACCGGATAGGTGAAGGGCTGAGGGTCTAGAGAAGGCGACCAGCCCTGGGGCGGCGGAGTGACCTGATGGCGAGGGTCTACGGCGGGCGACCAGCCTCGGGGCGGCGGAATCGAGAACGGATCAATAGAACTCATAGCGCTTACTCCCATGATTTAAGCCCATGATTTGAACTTGCCTCCCAACCGAAGAGACGGGGCGGCGTCAAGCAAACAAAATAACCAGATGAAATTCACTATACCGGATGATGGGCCTGAACCAGAACTCGGCAATGTTAAAGGATGTACAGTTAGAGTGCGCTCTGCACCAGAAATCAACCATGAAAGCAGTTCAAATTCACGCCTACGGCGGTCCCGAAGTTTTGACCTATGAGGATGTCGCGATTCCCGAGATTGCCGCTGACGAAGTGCTGATTCAGGTCCATGCGGCGGCGGTCAACCCGGTGGACTGGAAAATTCGCGACGGCCACCTCCAGGGGTTTCTGCACCACAAGCTGCCGCTGATTCTGGGCTGGGATGTCTCTGGCGTGGTCGAGGCGGTTGGTTCTGAAGTGACGACGTTCAAAGTCGGGGATGCGGTCTATTCCCGGCCCGACATTGAGCGCAACGGAGCCTACGCTGAATATATTGCCGTCAAAGCCAGCGAGGTGGCGCTTAAGCCCCAGTCAATCGACCATATCCATGCGGCAGCGGTGCCTCTGGCGGGTATCACGGCCTGGCATGCTCTGTTGGAAAGCGGCCAGTTGGCTCCCGGCCAGCGAGTTCTGATCCATGCGGCGGCAGGGGGTGTGGGTAGCTACGCGGTGCAGCTGGCCCGGTGGCGCGGCGCAACAGTGATCGGCACGGCCTCGGCCCGCAACCGCGACTTTTTGCTGGAGCTGGGGGCCGATCAGGTGATCGACTACCAGACCGAAAGATTTGAAGAGATTGAACCCGTGGATCTGGTGTTTGACACAATCGGCGGCGAAGTGCAGGAGCGCTCCTGGCAGGTCGTGAAACCGGGTGGCATTCTGGTATCGGTGATTTCGCCGCCCTCCGAGGAGCAGGCCCAGGCCCACCAGTGCCGCAGCGCTTTTGTGTTTATCCAGCCCCGAGCCGACTGGCTGACCGAAATGGCCCAGCTAATCGACAGTCAACAGCTCAAGCCAGTTGTCGAAACGGTGTTGCCTCTAGACCAGGTTGCTGAGGCCCATCGCCAGAGCCAGACTGGACGGACGCGGGGCAAGATTGTGCTCCAAGTGCAGGACTAGGGGGAAGCCCAAGGACTGGGATCTGTAGGGCAGATTGAGCTGTAGGGTAGACGAAATGCAGGATGGGCGCGTTGCAAAATCAGCCGCCAGAAATTTTGCTGAGCCTGGGCAAAACTGGGCGTGACCTCTAGCATATAGAGGGGATTTTTTAGGCAACCCAACCGTTCCTAGCCCAGTTCATAACCCAAGTTCACAACCCAGTCGATTCAAGAGGAATTCCGTATGGCGCATATCCTGCACCTAGACTCTAGCGCCCGTGGCGAGCGCTCGATCTCACGCCTGCTCTCCCAGAAATTTGTTGAAACCCGGAAAGCCGCCCATCCCGACGATCAGGTCACCTATCGCGATCTGGGCCATCAGCCGGTGCCCAACGTCACCGAAGCCTGGATCGCTGCGGCCTTCAGCGACCCTGCTACCCACCCCCCCGAACTGGCCGAGGCAATACGCCTCTCGGATCAGCTGATTGATGAGCTGCTGGCGGCTGACCGGTATGTATTGGGTATTCCCATGTATAACCTGACGGTTCCAGCCAGCTTCAAGGCCTATATTGACCAAATTGTTCGGGCAGGCCGCACCTTTGCCGTCACCGAATCGGGCTATCAGGGCTTGGTGCATGGCAAAAAGGCAGTCGTGCTGACCGCAGAGGGCGGCGTCTATCGGCCCGGAACCCCGGCAGCAGCGGCCAACTTCCACGAGCCCTACATCAAAACCATCCTCGGTTTTATGGGCATCACCGATGTCACGATCATCCATGCCGACGGGCTGGCCTTCGGAGACGAGGCCCGAGAAAAGGCGCTAGCAGAAGCGATGGCTACCATTGAATGAACTTCCCAACCGCAGCAAGCTGCGGGGTATCACTTCGCTTCGCTCAACAGCGTCTGCGCTGTTCTACAGACCGCAGCAAGCTGCGGGGTATGTGACCCAGGGATGTTTAGATCAACCGCCGCCATCTGGTAACTGCGCGTTCTACCCCGCTCCTTTCTTCGGTTCCGCCATGACCCGCTCTGCTTCCGTTTCCCCGACGCTACTGGTGCTGCTGTCGGTGTTCTCCACCCAGTTGGGTTCAGCCCTGGCCAAACGCCTGTTCGAACAGCTCAACCCCTACGGCATCGTCTACCTGCGCGTTGGGTTTGCGGCTCTGGTGCTGCTGGCCCTCTGGCGGCCCCGCTGGCGTCAGGTCGATCGGGCCACCTACCCCATCCTCACCCTGTTTGGGTTGGCCCTGGCCCTGATGAACCTCTGCTTCTACCTGGCGATTGCCCGGATTCCGATTGGCATCGCCGTGGCCCTGGAATTCATCGGGCCTTTGGGTGTGGCCGTGGCCCACTCCCGCCGCTGGCTTGACGGCTTGTGGGTGCTGCTCGCTGCCGCTGGGATTCTGCTGCTGGCCCCGATTGGCGATGGGCTGAAGCTAGACCCGACGGGCGTAAGTCTGGCCCTGACCGCAGGAGGACTCTGGGCCGCCTATATTTTGCTGTCGGCCCGGGTCGGCAAGGCGCTGCCCGGTGGCTCAGGTTTGGCCCTGGCTATGACGATTGGGGCGATTGGCCTCACCCCGGTTGGCCTACTGGCGGGTGGGTCTGGCCTGTGGTCGCCGTCGCTGCTGCTGTTTGGGTTTGGGGTGGCGCTGTTATCCTCAGCTCTGCCCTACTCGCTAGAGCTAGAGGCCCTGCGCTGGATGCCGGTGCAGGTATTTGGGGTGCTGCTGAGCCTGGAGCCCGTCGCCGCTGCCGCCACTGGCTTCCTAGTTCTGGGAGAAACCCTGTCGCTGCGGGCCATGCTGGCGATTTTGCTGGTGACGATTGCCGCAGCTGGGGCGGCGTTTTTTGATGAGCGGGATGAGGGGATGGGGAGATGAGGGGATGGGGAGCGAACCGGTGTTGTTTGGGTCGGTAGACTCAGAACCGGACTGTTCCTGCACCCAGCGCTATACAGTCAGCAGCTCACCTCCCTACCTCCCCACCTCCCCACCTCCCAGGGTTTGATTTTAGACCCGAGCCTCCGTATAGTATGCTGGTTAAGATGCAAATTCTCGGTTCTAACCTCGGTTTTGCCCTACGCAACTTGCACTGTGCGACTTGGCTTTGTGCGCTTTGCCTTGGGCAAACTGGCTTGAGTAACGCCCAAGAAGTACCCAGAACCAAATCATTTCGCTCTTTTTCACTTGATTAGCAGGCTGAGACACATTGTCCATGTTTGGTTTAATTGGTCATCTCACGAGCTTAGAACATGCCCAATCGGTAGC
>JBJTUI010000721.1:0-6554 GCA_046080625.1 Elainella sp.
GTCGGGGTGGATAGTACCGCCATACTGGCTGGAATATTCGGCGTCAACGCTAAAGTGAACATCATGGGTAACGGCCTTCACCCATTGCTTGACAATGGGGAATTCCTGCCAGCGCAGCACCACTCGCTGGCCCACCAGCGCTTCATAGCCCTGGGCTGCGTGATGCACCTCTAGCCAGACGCCCCGCAGCTGTCGCCGTTCTGCTGGTGCAGGTAGAACCAGCCGGCCAATCCAGTCGGCCATGGGCTGGTAGCATTGGCGATCCAGGGTTTGCTGGAGGGGGTAGTAGCTGTAGTCGTTGAAATCGGCCTGCTTAAAGATCTCGTAGTTGCTGGTCTGCTTGGAGCGCGGCGGCGCAGCCACCAAGAGCCGCCCTTCCAGAATTGAGAGGATGACGCTAATCGTGTGCTGGAGATAGCTCTCGCCGCTGGGCAAAAAGGCGTTGGGATCCATCAGACCACCGGGCACCTGATGGCCAACCGGTCCCAGAGAGATTTGGCTGATTTTGCCCTTGCGCAGGGCGCGATTCCAGTAGGACAGCGGAAACCACTTGCGGCGTCCCGGAAACAGCACTGGCCCCAGAGCAGCCACGCCGTCCTTATCGCCCACCAGATGGTAAAGGTGCTCTAGCTGCAACAAGTTATTGTTGGCGCTCATGACGCCACCGAGCGAGATCACCTCGATGTCTGCCCCCAGCACCCGCTTCAGATAAGGAGCAGCAGCCACCGACATTTGCCCACCGCCGCTGTAGCCCACCAGCGTCAGCGGTGTCCCCGAGCGATAGCCCCGCTGCATCAGGCCGCTGTAGAGCACCTGGGCAATTCCCTGGTTGTAGATCGGGCCATAGCGCTTGTCGGTAGAGACGGCTACGATCCAGGCGTTGCGCAGGTTGACCAGCAAGCCCAGCAGGGCCATAGGATTTTCCCAGCGCATTTTGTCGGCCAGCCGCCAGACCCAGGCCAGCGGTCGGTCTTCCACCAGCGGTCGGTTGCGAACCGAATAGAGCATCAGCCCCTGCACCAGTTCCATGTCGGGCGGCAGGGCGGGTTCGAGCGCCTCCAGAAAATCAAAGACATCAGGGGTGTAGGCTTGACCCGATTGGCCGACGCCGTCCAGGTAGACGACATAGCGAGAGACGGGGTGGGGCTGGTCCTGTTCTGGCAGCGGCACCATGTCCTCGGTTTCAACCTCATCCCCATACCAGCCAGCCCACCAGCCCAGCGCCTCCAGGGGGGCCAGCAGCCCGGCAAACACCAGGGCGACGATGCCGATCCAGGTGAGGTCAAACACCCAGCGGACCAGACGCGGCAGGGCTTCATACCAGCCAAACAGACTATCGCGAATCGGGCGCAGCAGCAGGGCCACGACCATAAACAGCAGCAGCATGCTCAGTAGAATCATCCCCAGCCGCAGCACCTGGGGAATCCGCTGAAACCAATATTCTAGGCGAACGCCGAGGTCGGCCTCGCCCTGACTCGGCATTTCCAGCACGGCAGTTGGGCCTGAATTCGGCAGCTGTGAGAAGGTCAGGGGTTCGGGGCTGCGCTGACGCCCACCGTTGCGCTCGCTGGGTTGGTCGCCTTGCCCACCCTTCGGTCGGGTTTGCCCACCGTTTTGCTCGACTTCCAGAGCGGTAGAACCAGATGGGGTGCCCGTTGCCAGCCGAGTTTCCAAACCCGACTGCACAATCTGGCGCAGCTCCGAGCGGCGATTGACCAGTTCGACTCCCGCCACCCGTCGCGTCAAACTCTGCCCGAGGCGAGCAATCGGCTGACCAATCGTATTTTGGAGCAGCTGGAGCGCAACCCAACCAAAGGCGACATGGGTAAAGGCAGTGGATGCCCCAACCTGAGCAGCGGCACTGACCCCAACGACCATGGCCAGCAAATGCCAAACCGACAGCAGGTTGAGGATCGGCACTCCGGCATAGGGGAGGGCTCCCAGAAAGCTAAACAGCAGCGGCGCGTAGCTCAAGCCCAGGGACCGCACCAGCGCTTCCAGGGACAAGGCGGTCAATCCAGGCAGCAGACCAATTAGCCAGGTGCTCAGGACCAGGAACAGAAAGCCGAACACAAACAAAATCGCATTCAACAGCAGGCTAAACAAGAACCGGATCGGCTTAACCTGGTTGATAAATAGGATAATGCTCTGGCCAATGCCTAGAGAGAGCCCTGCTAAAAGCACGACCCACAGGGCTATTGTCCGACCGGATGGTGTCGTAACAATGCTGGAAAATGCTTCCCGGTTGAGCGAGAATGAGCCACCGATTAAATCACCAAGCTGGCTGAGGGCTGGGTCAGTCATTTTATACGCTGCTTATGAGTCTTGTGAATCCTAGGTTAGGGGAACCCCATAACATCTGAACTATACCACCCACAAAAACTGCAGCACAAAAATCCCAACTCCGCCCTACAGGCCACAGGTACCCCGCGACCAGCCCCATTCCTCAACGCCTACCGAAACCTCAGAACCCGACTGCACGTTGCCCCCCGATAGGTCAACCAGCGTCACAGCCGTTGCGCTTTGAAAAGCCCCCCTGTAGATGGGCTGACCTGAGGCATTCGTTGTGCTGAAGCTGAGTTCAGACACCTGGGGCGGCTGATCGGATCGCTCCCAGCGAATTTGAGTAAAGCGACCGTTGAGAAACTGGGCAGTGTAGCCCCAGCCGTTGCTCATCCGGCCTCTACAGGAAAACTGCTGGGCGGCCCGGGCTGGCAGAAAGCTGGTTTCGGCCACTAGCAAAGCCAAGGCTGTGGATAGAGTCGCGACTGTCGTTTTGGTTGAGGTGGAGCAGGGCATATTGGGTATTTAGAGGGTATTTAGAGGGGAAACGGTAGGAACGGCTTAGCAAATAGCGCAGTTCTCAGCCCAAGCTATCAGCCTGAAACACCACTGGGGCTTTCAGGAGTCTTTGATAGATCCGATACTGGTGATATAGCTCCTGATTGGTGAAAAAGAACAACGATACCGCTTCCCAGATAAACACCCAGCCCGCAATCACCAGCCCTTCCATCAGAGTAGATAAAACAACAGTCTCGATTCGATCGGTGAATTTCAGTGCCAGCCCCAGCAGCAGCAGGCCGAGTAGAACAAATCGCATCATCTTGGTATTGGTCTTGCGCAGTTGCTTTCTCAGCAGGTATTGCTTGAAAACAAAGCTGTTTTTCAGACCCTCGATTACCGCTGTCTCAAGCTGGGCGTCAAGTTTGGCAGCAGGCAGACTAAAGCAGAGTTTAATCGGGTGGTGAGACGGAATTTCTTCACAGCTCTCCTCCAGATAAAGCTCCAGATCAGGATCGATCATCCGACGTTTGAAAGGGGCAGGGTCCCATTCGCTAAAAATATCCGCGTAGTGATCCAGCCCAATCTCGATCAGGTAATACCTCGTGACCGGATCGGTTATGTAGATTTGCCGAAGAGAATCATCCTGCGCCATAGACTTGGGCTAAGTGGGGCTAGGCGGCGACGGTGCGACGAACCGCAATCGCGGCGAACAGCAGCGCTATCCCTCGCATCAGCAGGCCGATCCCGACGTAGAGCCCAATCAACCAGAGGGCGCTGTAGGGAAATCGATTGAGGACCATGATGCCCAGAATCAGCGTGACGACGCCATTCAGGGCCACCAGCCAGGACATCCGATACCCGGCCCGATTCGTGAAGGCCATAAAAATTGTAAAAATTCCCTCAACGATAAATAGCGTGCCAAAGGCCAGCGTCAGGGCTAATACAGCAGCGCCAACGTTGGTCAGAATGTAGATGCCCGTAATGATATAGAAAATGCCGACGATCAAATTTAGCCAGAAGCCCCTGACTGGCTTAGACTGAAACGCCTCAACGATCATCACCATGCCTCTAATGATTGCAATCCAGCCCATGACGGCTGTAAAAAAGGCAGAGGCTAAGCTCGGCATAATCAGCGACAGGATGCCGAGAACAATCAGGACAACGCTGAGGGCAATCACCCAGCCCATCGACTTACGAATTGTTCTACGAGTATCTGAATCAAGCTCTAGTTCACTAATCATTGCACCACCTTCCAATTCTTAACTACTTCTCGACTTGGGCCTAGTTAGGGATGGCTACAGGGTAGAGCAAGAAAATATGAAACTGATAGGAGGCCGTGCTCCGACCAATGCTGGAATTTGAGGTTGGAGGCCAGTGGCTCACTTGGCATGAGTGCTACTATTTTATCGAAATCGGTCAAAGATCAAGCAGGATGCCTTGTCCTGCCATGACCCGACGCCAAAAACATCCCCTTGCCCAAGCAACCAAAGCGATCGATCGCCCAGTCCCAAATCACAAGAGCTGCCTTGATGTCTGGTACATTGACCGCACTCACAAAACAGCCCAGCATCAGCCGTAGCATATCGATAAGAATGGGGCGTTTGCGTCCCTTCACAAGTTTATGAGCGGCAAAGCCGACCCCTATTGCCCGTTCCGTCTGAAGCCTGGTTTGTTCAACCAGGATGTCATTGATCTGCTACCAGAGTTTGAGCTTAACCCAGAGGCGATAGGGCGATTACAAAATGCTTGGCTGTTATCTGGCTCATCTGAACATTCTGCAAAATTGCCAGAGTTTTGAAGCCTTGAGCACCGCTGCCATCCACATCCAGTTCCACTGCAACCTGGTTGGAGTCACGCTGCGTTAGCTGAATAAACTGCTGGAAGCGGGTAAAGTCAGTGGTGCCGCCAAACTCAGGAGCCGCAAAGATCTGCCGCAGGTCAATGACATCCTGGTTGACGTTAAAGTCGGTAATGGTATCCGTGCCTTCGTTGACGTTGGTGAAGACAAACATATCTCGACCCAAACCGCCGCTGAGGGTGTCGTTCCCGGCACCGCCAACCAAAATATCGTCATCGTTCTGCCCTGACAGCACATCATTGCCGCTACCACCCAGGAGCAGATCCCGTCCATTGCCGCCCCAAGCTCGATCATTTCCAGTGCCCCCATCCAGCAGGTCAGTGCCGCTACCGCTATAAAGGCGATCATTACCACCCTGGCCATAGAGACGATCATTGCCTGCTTTAGCTTGTCCCTGACCGCTAATCATCACATCATTGCCATTGCCACCCATCAGCACATCGTCCTTGAGCCATCCTCCTCTCAAGACATCCGCTTTCGCTGTACCTTGCTGCCGGTTTACCCCCATCGGAGAGGGTTGAATTTGAATCGGAGTCGTAGGCAGACCTGTTGGTGGGGCCGATTCTACGGTCAGGTTAAATGAGCCACTGGCTTCCAGTCCAGAGATATCTGTAGCAGTAACTTGGAGGACAAGTTGTCCGGCGTCGGGGTTGACGGGGATGCCGCTGAAGCTAAGGGTTTGTGGATCAAACTTCAACCAGGCGGGCAGGGGTTGTCCGTTAGTTAGTTTGGCGCTGAAGCGAAGTGAATCCCCCAGATCTACATCCTGGAAGCGGTTGTTCTCCAGGTTGAGGCTAAAGATCTGTCCTGCTTTGGCAACAGCATCGATCAGGGGACGGGGCAGGGTTGGAGCATCGTTGGTGTTGATCACAGTGAGGCTGAAGGGAGCCAACTCCACGGTTTCCTGACCATCACTGACGAGAATAAGGATATTTTGGGTGGTGCCAACCTGCTCGTTGGTAGGAGTGCCGCTGAGTTCGCCAGTGCTGGGGTCAAAGCTCGCCCAGGCAGGTTTGTTGACGATCGAAAAGCTGATTTGATCGCCGAAATCTGGATCATTCGCCACGGGCGTAAAGCTGTAGAAGCTGTCTTCAGAAACTGTCAGCCCAGGCTGTCCAGAGATTATAGGCAGATCATTGACATTGTCAACCGACAGATTGAAGGGAGCTAATTCAATGGTCTCCAGGCCGTCGCTGACACGAATGATAATATTCTCTGTAATGGCGATGTTATCGTTCGTCGGAGTACCGCTTAGTTTACCTGTTGTCGAATCAAACTCAGCCCAGTTCGGTTGGTTAACGATGGAGAAGCTGAGGGAATCGCCCTCCAGGTCGGTTACGGTGGGGATAAAATCATAGTTGTCTCCCTGACGCACGCTGGTTTTGGGCACCCCCGAAATTTCTGGCGCATCGTTGACTGCGATTACATCTACGGTTAGGGTCTGAGTGGAGCTAAACTCAGTACCATCGCTGACTTGAAACTGGAAGTTGGTGTAGCCTGTACCGTTGGCATTAGCAGCAGAGGTAAGCTTTAACTTGCCTAGCGTGAGATCACCTACCAGAATTTCATCGCCTGCATTCACTGCCTGACCGTCTAACGTCAACGCGCCTGCACCGGGAAGCTGGATAATTTTAACTTGTCAGTAGCTCAGAAGGTAAGCCACTGGTTCTACCAGTGCGACTTGACCAGCTTTGAGCGTGGCCAATTCAAATCTGAAGTGCACCATCACCTGACTGACCCCAGAATACCTCATGGGGGGTTCGATAACCTAACGATTTCCTCGGTCGCTGATTAATAGACTTAATCGGAAATAGTGGTAGAGTCAAGGGGTAGATAACTGGAAGCAGGCGATGCTGACTTACGCCCAGGTTCAGAACAAACCCCACATCCTCAAAAGCTTGAGTGGCTTGAG
>JBJTUI010000722.1:0-5805 GCA_046080625.1 Elainella sp.
CTACCAGTATCTTTCATTGAAGTCTCCTTGATCCGAACACTCAGATTGTTCGGGTTGAAGAGACTTTTCCTCAGACTCCCGGAACTGTCAAACTGTGGGAGTCCCCCAGCAGAGCTGGGGGGTTACCCAGGGTACTTAATAGATAGCCCAGACAGCAGCCCCTTCTCTGGTGGCTGCTGTTTTGGTCTGGAGCCATTGAGCTAAAGTCATTGAGCTAGAGCCACGTTTGCCTAGAAACGCTGGACAAAATTGGCAAGAGAGTTGAAGCGAGCCGGGAGGAAAGTCGGGCGACAGTGGTGCTCACATACCCAAACCAGAGGGATTACCTCACCGTAATGTTTCTAACAGGTACCTATTCCCCTGCCAAAATTCGGGTAATTGCACCTAGTTCCAGACCGAAAAACTGCGGCAAAATACCAGTGACGATCAGGCTCGGCCTGTCTAGTCTCGACAGATTGATCTACAGCAGTTTCCACTTGGGTTGAGTAGCCCCCTTGCCCCACTATTAATCAGTGGCTTTTTGGTCTGAGCTTTTTGGTCTGAGATGTCAGCAGCTTAAAACTTTGGGAAGATTGGCAATTCTTCCGAATTAGCAGTCCTTTTGCCTGTAGATCACGAGTGTTGAGCTTAATTTCCGACTCCCGACCGATATTGGTTCTCCAGGGATTGGACTGTAAGCAGATGTAACGACAGGTGAACCCAGCATAACTTTAGATTTATCCCCCACTTCACACCGTTCATTTCACCCCCGAAAATTTCATTCGAAAGAGGACGCACCATGAACGCATCCGACCGCAATGCTGAAGAACGGCTAGCCCTTGTCACCTGGGCATGGGTTGAGTCGTCGCAAATTAACAGCGATTTGCCCGCTGGCACTTCTTCCCAACCTCAGTTTGACTGGTTACAACCGCTGCGCAACTGGTTAGACCAAATTGAGGTAAATAGCCCAGAACTGGCCCATCGTCTCTGCCGCCTGATCCCGGCCCAATGTCCGTTTGAGCGAACGGTTAAGCTGTTTGGTCGGACGCTGTTCCACATTCCGCCGCTCTGCAAGTTGAACCCGGTTTACGACGAGGTAGTCGCTCTCCGGTTCCGAGCACTCTGCTATCTGGCCGACAGCTGTGGCGAAGACATTAGCCAATACTGCTAGAAGCTAATACTGCTGGAAGTCAGTACTGCTAGAACGGCGCGTTGATTGTTGGTTAGCTGCTTGTTGGTTGCAAATCGGTGTTGATCCTGGGTCAGTTAGAGGATCTGCCGAATGCTCTACATCAAGACCCATATCAAAACCAACCACATCAAGACCGGCTATTTGCCCAAGCTTTGATTCAACCTTCGGCTCGTCCAACCCTGACTGCTCCAGCGATTCAGCAGCTCAGGGCATCGGCTCAAAGAATTAACCCAACCAGCGCCAGTAAACCCGCCAGCACCATCAGACCTGCTGGCATAAATTTGCGCGTTTTGAACCAGCGCAGCCCGAACACGCCGATCAGGGCAACCGTGATTACAAGAGCCACCCCTTGCCCCCAGCTGACCCCCTGCTGGTGAGCAATGCCGCTACAGATGAGCAGCAGACCGCTGACCAGTCCGGAAATTAAAGAGACCTGGCTTCTGGCCTTGAGGTAGCCGAGAATCCCGCCCGCCACCGCCAAGCCACCATACAAGACTGCGGCGAAAGTAGCTAAATCCATAGAATGACCCGCGAGTTTGGTATTGATCGACCCATCGAGCTGTTCCCTGCCTACAGCTCAGACCATTTTCGCAGTAAATTAGCGTAGCTTTTAGAGAGCAGGTCAAACTCGGGCGTTTTGCCGAACTGCTTAAAGATGGCCTGTCGGGCAGTATCCAGATCAAACAAAATTCCTCGCTCTTCAGCGCTGCGGATCAGGCTTTGCACCCAGCTGACAGCAACCAGCCTTACTCCTGCGGTGACAGGCTCAACCCGATGCAGAGTAGATGATGGATAGATCACCATAGCTCCTGCCTCAAGTTTGAAGGCTTCTTCGCCCTGGGTAGTTTCGATCACCAGCTCTCCCCCGTCGTAGTCCGTAGGCGAACTGAGGAACAGGGTGAACGAGAGGTCTGACCGCATCAGCGGCTCACCCATCAGCGCGTTATCGACGTGGCTACCGTAGGACATGCCCGGTTCGTAGCGGCTGAACAACGGCGGGCGAATTAGCCTGGGCAGCGCGGCCATTTGGAAGAGGGCATGGCGCTCCAGGGCTGCCAAAACGAGTGATTTAGCTTCGCTGGCTACAGCAGAACCGGGCTCCAGCTGGGTGTTGTGTTTGACGAGACGAGCGTGCCAGCCTGCGGTGGCTTTGCCGTCGATAAAGGCTGCGGTAGCTAACTGGGCGGTGAGCCAGTCTAGTTCGGTGGGGGTGAGCAGGTCGGCAATACAGAGGATCATGAACGGAGCGCAGCCGAATGCTGCTCAATGGTGCTCTAATAGTGCTCAATAGTACTGATCAAGAGCTGCTCAAGATCAAGGATTGGGGTCTGCAACAGGGAAACACGACTCCAGAGATTCAGCGCAAGAGATCAGCGGCTGGGCCTGATTCTTGTGACTAGAGGTTTAGGGGGTGGGAGGTTTGATACTGGGAGCCTGGGGAGCAGAGGGGAGGGATGGCATCATTGGGCTGCTCTCGCCGCCTTCACCGCCTTCACCGCCTTCGCCCCCTTGACTGCTGGTGCTGCCGCTCGTGCTGGGAGCCGGAGCCGTAGAAGCACCTTCACCGCCTTCGCCACCCTCACTGCCTTCGCCACCCTCACTGCCTGTATTGGGCGGAATGGGGCTGGGGAGAGTTGGGCTGGGCATCGTGTGGCCAGGCATTCCCGGCATTGTGTGCCCAGGCATTCCGGGCATTTCAGGCTTGGTGGGAGCTGTGGGCAATTGGGCGAGCTCGAAGGGAACAGGGGAATGCTGGTGGCCGAGTTGGGCCAGAGGTTCAGCTGGCTGCTCAGCTGGCTGAACGGTTGGGTTCAGCTGCTGTCCTGGCTGGTGGGCTAAATTGCCGCCAGGAGTTGCGATTGCCCCAGAACCAGCGTTAGTGAGAACATAGGCACCAACCCCGATCCAGAGTTTTGTGGTTCGCTTCATGCGAAATTCTCCATTTCTTTCAACTGAGAAAAACTTACTATAATCTGGGTCATTCGAGGTGCGGTTCTACAGTCCCTTGGGCGGAATTGCCTCGCTGATCGCGGCAGGTTGGGCAGGTTTGAGTTGGGCAGGTTCAATCAGTTCGTTCAGCTCGTCGCTCCAGTTTTTTCCAGGCGGAAATTTCAGGCGGAAATTCCATGCATCAGTTCAATGCTTCCCCCAATCCTTTACCCCAGCCAGCCAGCGCTTCGGCTCAGGCTCTTTCGGTGCAGTTTTTGCAGCGGCAGGCGGCGGCACTGCTGCTCTATCATGCGGTTTTGCAGGGGGAGGTTGCCGGGGCGTTTCTGAATTTGCTCAGCGCCCTGCGCCAGGAGGATCGCGATGGCACAAGCTGTCTGATCGCCTATGGCACCTGGTTTCAGGCTCTGGTGGCCGTGGGGTTGAGCTGGCAGGACTATTTGATTTTGCGGGTGCTGCGGGCTGACAATGCTTTTACCCAAAAGGTGCAGCGCCAGAGTTTGGACGAGCTGCCCCCGGCTCTATTGGCGGCGGCCCGCCAGGATCTGCGCAGTTTGCACCAGCTCTATACCTGGAATGGTAAGCAGTTGAGCGGCTGGGTGCAGGAAAAATCGGGTTTGGACACAGTGCCGGTGGTCTGGGAAAGCTGGGAGGGCGGGGTCGAGGCCTCGGTGCAAACCCTGCGACAGCAGCCGCTCTGGGCCAGATTGCAGCAGGCGGTCGATTGGTCGGAACTGCTGCCGGAGCTGGCGGCATTTTATCAACAATTTGGCAGCGGCGAGTTCGCCACCTATAGGGCTTTTCGCTGGCAGGCCGATCGACTGGTGGGGGTCAGCCATCCCGACCCGATTCGGCTGGACGAGCTGGTGGCCTACGAAACCCAGAAGGCGGCCCTGAAGCAAAATACCGAGGCGCTGCTGGCGGGTCGCCCGGCTCTGCATGTGCTGCTATATGGCAGTCGGGGCACCGGCAAATCCTCGCTGGTGAAGGCGCTGCTGGCGGCCTATGGGGCTGATGGCCTGCGGCTGATTGAGGTCAGCAAAGCCGAGCTGCGCAATTTGCCCACGATTGTCGATCGGGTGCGCCACCTGCCCCAGAAGTTCATCATTTTTGTGGACGACCTGTCGTTTGAGGAAGACGACGATGCCTATAAAGCCCTGAAAGTCGTGCTAGAGGGCAACATCACGGCCCGTCCTCGCAACGTTGCGGTCTATGCCACCTCCAACCGGCGACATTTGATCCGCGAGTTTTTCGCCGATCGGCCTCGCCCCAGAGACAGTGACGAAATTCACCACTGGGACACGATGCAGGAAAAGCTGTCCTTCAGCGACCGGTTTGGCCTCAGCCTCACCTTTGAGCCGCCCAACCAGGACAGCTATCTGGAAATTGTCCAGCACCTGGCCCAACAGGCGGGCATTCAGCTTGATGCCGAGACGCTGACCTTCCAGGCGCTACAGTGGGCCACCCGCCACAACGGACGCTCGGGCCGCACTGCGCGCCAATTTGTTGACTTTTTGGCCCAGGAAACCGAGTTGGGCTGAACCTAAACCGCAACTGCCGAAGCATCGGGGTAGAAACTGCTAAGGTCGGGCTGATGCCAGGCTTTGCCGTCGAGGGCCATTTGTTCGATGGAGCTGGCCAGCCGCAGCGCCTTCAGAGCCTGCTCGCCGCCCACGGAGGGCTGGTTGCCGCCCCGAACGCAGGAGACAAAATGCTCTAGCTCGGCGTGCAGCGGCTCAATGTTGCTGGTATAGACCTTTTCGATCAGGCCGTCCTGGCGGTAGAGCACCTGGCCATAGTCGGTCAGGCAATTGGCGGTAGTCTGGCGGTGGATCAGGATTTCGTTGTTGAGAAAGTCGGCCTCGGTGAGCGAATTTTTGCAGTGGGCCGCGATCCGGCGAATCTTGCGGTGGGTGACTTTGCTGGCCGTCAGGGTGGCGACGATGCCGTTAGCAAACCCCAAAATGGCCGTAACGTAGTCGAGGTAGCCCGAACTCTCGGCCCGGCTGCCGCTGGCGGTGAGTTTAATCACGGGTGAACCGGCCAACTCCAGCAGCAGATCGATGTCGTGGATCATCAGATCCAAAACTACCGAAACGTCGTTGGCCCGGTCGGAATAGGGACTCATACGGTGGGATTCTAGGGCCAGCAGCTCCTCGGTTTTGAGCACCTTGTGCAGCTCCTGGAAGGCCGGGTTAAACCGCTCGATATGCCCCACCTGCAAAATACAGTGGGCTTCGGCAGCAGCATTGACCAGCGCTTCGGCCTCGGCGATGCTGGCGGCAATTGGTTTTTCAATCAGCACATGCCGTCCGGCCCTGAGGCAGGCCATGCCCACGGTGTAATGCAGCCGGGTGGGAACGGCGATACAGACCGCATCCACATGGGGAAGCAGGTCGTGATAGTCTTCAAAAAATTTGACGCGGTATTTGCTGGCCGTATCCAAACCCCGCTCAACGTTGACATCCGAGACGCCAACCAGCTCGACATCCTTGAGCAGGCTGAGGACGCGCGTATGATGCTGGCCCATGTTGCCCACGCCGATCACGCCAATCCGAATTGGCTCCAGGTGATGTCTCTGCCCTAGCCCCTGTCCACTCGACCGATTATTTTGCACGCCTGCTGTCTCCTACAACCACCACACGAAATTGCAACCGCACTCCGACTCCTCAATCACTGATCCACTC
>JBJTUI010000723.1:0-13609 GCA_046080625.1 Elainella sp.
ATTTGACGCTATCCAGGGTGAGGCTGGCCTTGTTCTCGGCCAGAATTGCGCCGCCCTGCTCGGCGGTATAGGCGTTGGCGAAGCTGAGGTTTTTGAGGGTGACGCTGGTATTGAAGTCAACATTGGAGTTGACAAACAGAATTTGGGAGCGGTTGTTGCCGCTAATGGTTAGATTGGCTGCACCGGAGCCATCCAGGGTGAGGTTTTTTCCGGGTGGAATTTCAATTCGGCTATTCAGACCGATGGTTTTACCGGCCAGGGCCGGGGCAAATTGAATCGTGTCGCCGGAACGCGCCTGAGCAATCGCGTTGCGCAGCGATCCTGCACCGCTGTCGGCGGTAGATGTGACGGTAATAATTGCCATGTTTTACACCTGGGGAACAACGTCGATCATCGGAATCTGTGAGTTTGAAGTCTGTGTCAAAATAGGCTTAGGTCAGATTTGATCACATTAAATGAGCTGGCTAATACTTGGTTAACCAACTGGGGGAGTAAGTGATTAGATGATCTCAAACTCAAACAAAATCAACTTCAAGAACCTAATCTAAGCTACTTTGAGCTGAATTTTAGGTCGAGGGGGCTATACCCACACTTTGCTCAATTCGGGTCATAATTCGCTCAATTCATCGACTCATTAAGGACTCATCGAGTGGTATTTGATCTGGAAGGTTGATCGCGGGTAATTGGTTCCGCGTTGAAATAAATCCAGATTCAATAGCACACAATCACCGGGGTCAATTCTGAGGTCAATTCTGAAATCAAATCAGATATTTAACCTGAGCGTTGAGGAACAATCGCTATCGAACGAATCGTATCAATCGAAATATGAGATGGATAAGACTCGTCTGAAACCTGATCTGACCTGCTCTGACGACTGGAAGCATAAGGCTTTCACGGGGGCTAGCAGTCATGAGCCTAAATCGGGAATGCAGAATTTCAAACGCTAATCCTGCCCTACTCTCTCCAGTTTTTCAGCGCCCTGGCTATTGAACCGGAGGGTTTTCGTTCGTTTGGTGTGAGATTTTGCAGCACCTGAAGTGATTTCAATCACGCGAAACTTGTCAACCGCAAAACAGCAGGTTTTAGATCAGGGGTTTGTAGCATCGGCCACAGGCAGCTAAAACCCTGTGTCACAGAACACATAAGAATCTTAAAAATATCAGGAATTAGTCCAAAAATTGGGCATTTGTAAACTCGACAGCATTCCTTTCAAAGATGCATGCTCTATAGTTAGAGCGGTCGGATTACTATCAAATCACTATCGCAAGATTACATTGCGATTCGATCTACCAGTGTTTTCCCTAGTTCCAACTTGAAGGCTAAACCAGAAGCTAACCGAGAGACTTATGCTAGCGCCAATCCATCGCACCAAAATTGTCGCCACCATCGGTCCCGCCAGTCGCTCTCCAGAGGTTTTGGCAAAACTTGTGCAGGCCGGGATGAGCGTGGCTCGACTGAATTTTTCCCACGGCAGCTATGATGATCACGCTCAAACGGTCGCGATGCTGCGGCAGGTGTCGGAACAGCTCGATACGCCGATCACGATTCTGCAAGATCTCCAGGGACCAAAAATTCGGGTTGGGGATCTGGAGTCCGGCCTGACGCTGGTCGAAGGCGACTTGCTGAAACTGGTCCCGCTGGCCGAGTTTGATCACCAGCCCCAGACCGCAGGCATCGATTACCCGTTTCTGGCCGAGGAAGCCGAGCCCGGCACCCAGATTTTGCTGGACGACGGCCTGCTGGAGCTATCGGTTAAGGCGATTGTTGGCAATGTCGTCGAATGTCTGGTGGTGAAGGGCGGATTGCTGAAAAGCCACAAGGGCGTGAATCTGCCCAGCCTCAACCTGCAACTGCCCTCCATGACCGAGAAGGATATGCAGGATCTGGAGTTTGGCCTCTCCCAGGGCGTGGATTGGGTGTCGCTCAGCTTTGTCCGTAAGGCTGAGGATCTGCGCATCCTTAAGGCATTTTTGGCCGAACGGGGTCGGGCTGATCTGCCCGTATTGGCCAAGATCGAGAAGCCCCAAGCGGTTCAGAACCTGGAGGAGATCCTGGCCGAATGCAACGGGGTGATGGTGGCGCGGGGCGATTTGGGCGTGGAAATTCCGCCAGAGCGGGTGCCGATGCTGCAAAAGCACATCATTCGTCGCTGCAACCAGCTGGGGATTCCGGTGATCACAGCCACCCAGATGCTGGAGAGCATGATCCAGAATCCGCGCCCCACTCGAGCCGAGGCCAGCGATGTCGCCAACGCAATTGTGGACGGTACGGATGCCGTGATGCTCTCGGGCGAGTCGGCGGTGGGGTGGATGCGGTGCTGATGATGTCGCGGATTGCCCACGATGTCGAAAAAGACCTGAAATACACCAACAATCCCGCTGTGAAAAGCGATGCCCCCCACGCCCTCAGCGAAGCCTTGAACGCAATCGACGAGGTGCTGCCTCTGCGGGCCGTTGTCGCCTTCACCAGCACAGGCTATTCGGCGATGTTGGCGGCCTCAGAGCGGCCCAAAGCCATGGTGATTGCGATTACGCCCAACGAGCGGGTCTACCACTGTCTGAACTTAGTCTGGGGCGTCAAACCTCTACTGATTGAACAGGAAGTCAATACGTTTGAAGAAATGCTGCAACAGGTTGAGAATTGCCTGCGGGAACGCCAGTTAGTACAGTCGGGTGATCAGGTGCTGATCATGGGCGGGATTCCGATGCAGCAGGCGGGCGGTACGAATTTCCTGAAACTGCACAGGTTTTAGGGTGAACAGATTTCAGGGTGCAGTTGGATCGCAACTAGGTATCGCAAACGGCAATTTCTGAGCAAAGCTAACTAGGTAGGTACAAGTATTTGTAGGATGGTGGGGGTTTGGGGGCTGCGCCCCCAACAGAGGGCTTGCCCTCTGTACTCCCCTGAAACTATCTTCGATCTAATCAAGCCCAGCTACTTACTTTGGTTAATCGTCATAAACTGCTCAGCCCTCAGCGTGAATGGCTTACTGTAGAGAATGCATGTGCGCGCCATTGCCAGCCTCATCCCTAAGGTAGGCGAGGTCAATACTGAGCAGTGTTCTGACTGTATCAGTCCCCTGGTTTGCTTGTTCGATCTCTCTGACCGTGCTGGCGTGAGAAATGCTGTAATAGCTGCTGTCGTTGCCGCCGATCAGGGTGTCTAGACCTTCAGCCTCTTCGGTAATCAGGTGGTCGGTACCCTCGCCACCTTCTGGCCACCGCCTTGGCCTGCAATCAGAATGTCATTGCCTGAGCTACCGAGTAGTTCGTCATCGCCACTGCTGCCTTCTAGCGTAGAGTTGCCATTGCTAGCCGTAATTCTGTTATGTAAGGAGTCTTGTAAAAATAACCTGAGCAGGCAAGGGGCTTAAGCCCCTTGTTCAAGCCAGTAGACCGATCCAGGTGATCAACTTATTCGTACAAGCTGCCTAAGTGATTGCCGATCAGCGTTAGCTAAATATTCATAAGAGCAGCTCTGAGGTTCCCAATCTCCCAATCTCTGCTATTTTGCCTGTGCTATCTTTAACGTTCATCAGGCTCAGGTTTCCTATATCACCTATATTCCAACAGCGTAAGGCTGGCTGTACTTGGCCGTGCTCATCGATCTGTTCTCGCGGCGGTCGGGGGGTGGTCAATGGCTGAGCACATGCGGGTGGAGTTGGCAAGGTCATTCAAAGTCTGCGCCGCTGAAATGGGCAAACGGGAACCACTCCAACTTTGGCTCCAGCGCGCTGAATCAAATCAGCAGACCCAGCTGCATTCACCTGTCTCCATATCGATTCATGAACCTGGGGCGTTTGTAATTCTAAAGTTCTATATAATTATTGGCTGACTTGACATCGGTTATGTCTTAAACTTCTCCAACAAAATAGACAACCTCCTATGCTCAAACGAAGATTTTTAACAAGAGCCTTTGCCTCTCTTACGGCATTTTTACTGGCCGTGGCCTGTTCCCCCGGTTCCCAAACTGCCCAGACGGGCAGCCAGACGGGCGGATCGGGCGGTACAACCGCAATTCCCATCGGGATCGCCGTCGCCCAGACCAGCAACGTGGCGCTATTGGGTCAGGAACAGGTAATTGGGGCCAAGATTGCTGAGAAATATTTTAACGATCAGGGCGGAATCAACGGGATGCCGATCAAGCTGGTGTTTCAGGACACGGCGGGCGACGAACAGGGGGCGATTAACGCCTTTAATACCCTGATCAACCAGGACAAGGTGGCCGGAATTGTGGGGCCAACCCTGTCCCAGCAGGCGTTTGGGGCCGATCCGATTGCCGAACGGGCCAAGGTGCCGGTGCTGGCTCCCTCCAACACAGCCAAGGGCATTCCCCAGATTGGCGACTACATTGCTCGCGTTTCGGCTCCGGTGGCGGTAGTGGCTCCCAACGCGGTCGATACGGCTCTGAAGCTGAATCCCCAGACTAAGAACGTGGCGGTGTTTTTCGCCCAGAATGACGCCTTCAGCAAGTCGGAAACCGAAACCTTCCAGCAAACGGTGAAAGACAAGGGGCTGAATCTGGTGACGGTCCAGAAATTCCAGACCACCGACACCGACTTCCAGACCCAGGCCACCAACGCCCTCAACCTCAAGCCCGATTTGATTATTATTTCCGGGCTGGCGGCGGACGGCGGCAACCTGGTGAAGCAGCTGCGGGATCTGGGCTACCAGGGCCAGATTATTGGCGGCAACGGCCTCAACACCTCGAACGTATTCGCGGTCTGCAAGCAGGACTGCGACGGCGTGATCATCGCCCAGGCCTACAGCCCCGAGACGGCCAACGACATCAACAAAGCCTTCCGTCAAGCCTACGAGGAGCAGAATAAGAAGCTGCCGCCCCAGTTCAGCGCCCAGGCCTTTACGGCAGTGCAGGTGTTTGTCGATGCCCTGAAGTCGGTGGATGGCCAGACCAAAGTCAATACGCTGCAATTGGCCGATCTGCGCAGCAAGCTGAATCAGGCGGTGCTGGCGGGCAAATACACGACGCCCCTGGGCGAGATTTCCTTCGCTCCAGAAGGCGAGATCAACCAGGGCCAGTTCTATGTGGCCCAGATCAAAATGGACGCGGACGGAGCCAACGGTAAGTTTGAGTTCATTAAATAGTTCACGTTCACACAGCCAGTCCACACAGCCAGTTCACACAGCGCCTTCATGGACCCGACGCTTTTCTTGCAGCAGTTTCTCAACGGTATTTCGATCGGCAGCGTCTACGCAATTTTCGCCCTGGGCTATACGCTGGTGTTCTCGATTTTGGGAATCATCAACTTTGCCCACGGGGCGATTTTCACATTAGGGGCCTATTTCACCTACTTTCTGGTGGGTGGAGCCTTCGGGTTTAACGGCCTGCTGGCCAACGCCAAGCTGCCCTTTGCCCTGCCCTTCTGGCTGGCCCTGCTGCTGGGGGCGGGGCTGGCCGGACTGGCCTCGGTGCTGGTCGAGCGTCTGGCCTTTCGGCCTCTGCGCCAGCGTCGGGCCGATCCGCTGTTGACATTGGTGTCGAGTCTGGGGGCGGCGGTGGTGATCGTCAACCTGATCCAGTATCTGGTCGGGGCCGAGATCTACACCTTCCCGGACAACATCTACGGCAATTTGCCGCCTGCGATCAACTTTGGCAGCGCCGAACGCCCGGTGCCGATTCGCACGGTGCAGGTGGTGCTGTTTCTGGTGTCTGCGGCGCTGGTGGCTATCCTCACCTACCTGATCAGCTTTACCCGACTGGGCAAGGCGTTGCAGGCTGTGGCAGAAGACCAGACCACGGCCAATCTGCTGGGGATCAACACCGAGCAGTTTATTACGCTCACTTTCTTTGTCAGCGGCTTTCTGGCCGGAGTGGCCGGAACCCTGGTGGGCACGAGCGTCAGTATTGCTGGCCCCTACTTTGGCATCGCCTTTGGCCTGAAGGGGCTGGGGGTGATCGTGCTGGGTGGGCTGGGCAACATTCCGGGGGCGGTGCTGGGCGGGCTGGTGATCGGGCTGGCCGAGGCGTTTGTCCCGGCAGACTATTCCGGCTACAAGGAGGCGATTGCCTTTACGCTGCTGTTTCTGATGCTGCTGGTGCGGCCCCAGGGGCTGCTGGGCCGCACATTTGTCCAAAAGGTGTAGGAGCTTGTAAATGGGATTCTTCGACACCTACGGATTTCTGCTGGTTTCGATGCTGCTGGGGGCGCTGCTGGGCCTGTCGGTCTACCTGCCGCTGATGACCGGGCAGCTCTCGCTGGCCTCGCCCGGATTTTACGCCCTGGGCGGCTACATTGCAGCGATTCTCTCCACCCGCGTTTTCCCGACCTCCGGCGATTTCCCCCTGCCCTACCTGCTGCTGGAAATGGGGCTGGCGGCGCTGCTGTCGGGGCTGCTAGCCGTGGCCCTGGGGATTCCGGTGCTGCGGCTCCGGGGCATCTACCTGGCGATCGCCACGATTGCCTTTGTCGAAATTCTCCGCGTCCTCTCCCTGAATCTGGAGATTACCGGCGGCGCGGTTGGGATTTTTGGCATCCCCCAACCCTTCCAGAGCCAGATCGCCTACCTCTGGGTGGTGCTGCCGCTGCTGCTGCTGACTATGCTGCTCTGCTACCGGCTAGAGCAAAGCCGCACCGGACGAAATATGCGGGCGATCCGGGAAGACGAGCTGGCCGCCGACACGATGGGGATCGATCCAACTTTCTATAAGGTGCTGGCTTTCACTCTGGGGGCGGTGCTGGCCGGAATCGTCGGGGCGATCAGCGCCCATTTCCTCAACACCTGGAACGCCCGTCAGGGCACGTTTGACGCCAGCATTATCTACCTGGCCTTTGTGCTCAGCGGCGGCTCACGCACCTTTGTTGGCCCCGTTGTGGGCGGTATGCTGCTGACGGCTCTGCCCGAGTTCCTGCGGGCCTTGGCTGGTATTAACGGTCTGCCCCTCTGGCTGGCCCAGTTTCTCCAGGACGGACGGCTGATCATTTTTGGTCTACTAATTGTTCTGGGCAGTGTTTTCTATCCTCAGGGGTTGATTACACCAGAATTACTGGAGCGATTCACTCGCCGTTTCCGCCGCGCTTCAAAACCATCGAAGCTCTAGCCTGGTTTTGCGCTGTTTCTGTTGTTCCCTATGCCCGCCCCGATACTAATTCCTATACAAAACCCTACCTATACAAAACCCTATATGAACTCCAGTTCTGTAGATCTCTCCCCCAATTATATTCTCAGCGTTCAAAACATCACCCGACGGTTTAGCGGCCTAGTTGCCGTGAATCAGGTTTCGTTTGACGTTCAGCAAGGCGAGATCTTTGGCCTGATTGGTCCTAACGGGGCCGGTAAGACAACCCTGTTTAATATGATCACCGGCCTAATTCCGCCCAGCAGCGGCCAGATTCTTCTGGGAACAGGCATGGGAACCCAGTCTCTAAATCGTCTGCGGCCCCACCAGATCGCCAGCCGGGGCATTGCCCGCACCTTCCAGAACCTGCGGCTGTTTAGCAACCTCTCGGTGCTGGAAAACGTGGCGATTGCCCGCCATGTCCACAGCCGGGCCGGAATTATCAGCGAAATTCTGGGCAGCCAGCTGGCCCGCACCGAAGCCCACAACACCCGCATTCGGGCCTGCGAACTCCTGGAGTTGGTGGGGCTGGGCGGCAAGGGAGAACAAACGGCTCGCAATTTGGCCTACGGCGACCAGCGGCGGCTAGAGCTAGCCCGCGCTCTGGCTCTCCAGCCCCAGGTTTTGCTGCTAGACGAACCGGCAGCCGGGATGAACCCCAACGAAAAGGCGGGCCTCAGCGACCTGATCCGCCAGATCCGCAGCCGGTTTGACCTGACGGTCGTGCTGATTGAACACCATGTGCCGCTGGTGATGGGCCTCTGCGACCGGATTGCCGTGCTCAACTTCGGCCAGCTGATCGCCCTCGACGCCCCCGCCACCCTGCGGCAAGACCCGGCGGTGATCGCCGCCTATCTCGGAGAGTGAGAGGAGAGTAAAGCTATGGCCCCACTGCTGGAGATCCAAAACCTCTCGGTCAACTATGGCGCGATCCAGGCGCTTCAGGGCATTAACCTGCAAATCCAGCCGGGTGAGATTGTCACCCTGATCGGTTCTAACGGGGCCGGGAAAAGCACGACTCTGAAGGCGATTTCCCAGCTGGTCAAGCCGGTCAGCGGCTGCATCTTCTACGACCAGCAGGATCTGACCCGCGTCTCGCCCGACCGGGCCGTCAGGCTGGGGATTGCCCACAGTCCGGAAGGGCGGCGGGTTCTGGCCCGCCAAACCGTGCTGGCCAACCTGGAACTGGGAGCCTACGTCCGCTCAGACCGGCAGGGCATCCAGGCTGACCTGGATCGTCAGTTTCAGATCTTTCCTCGCCTGGCCGAACGCAAACAACAGCTGGCGGGCACACTCAGCGGCGGCGAACAGCAGATGCTGGCGATTGCCCGAGCCGTGATGAGTCGGCCCCGGCTGCTGCTGCTGGACGAACCGAGTCTGGGGCTGGCCCCGCAGATCGTCCGGGAAATCTTCGCCGTGATCCGCCAGCTGCGCGACCTGGACGTGACAATCCTGCTGGTCGAGCAAAACGCCAGTCTGGCCCTGCAAACCGCCGACCGTGTCTACGTTCTGGAGGCGGGCCAAATCCAGCTGTCGGGAAATGCTGCGGAGCTGCTTGACGACGCCCAGATCCGCAAAGCCTACCTGGGCTGAAGATTTGCTGCAACCCTTTGATCTGAAACCTTAAATTCTAGAACGGAGAGACAGGGATTCGAACCCTGGTTAGAGTTACCCCTAAACAGCATTTCCAGTGCTGCGCCTTCAACCACTCGGCCATCTCTCCAGGCGCTTGCGGCAAACCGCTTTAGCCCATTTGCCACCGATTTACCACTATAGCTCAACTTGGAACGAACGGAAAGGGGCGGCACAAAAATTAATTCCCTGCCCCCACCCCTCGCTAAACGTCCTATCATAGGCTGTGGATCATCCTGATATCACCAAGTTCCAGTCCTTGCATCCCAGCCAGACATTCAGACATCCAGCCAGATATGACCCAGGTTTACCAAGTTCGGATTCACAACCGCCAGACCGGCACCGAGCACGTTATCCAGGTGCCCGACGACCGCTACATTCTCATGAGTGCCGAAAGCCAGGGCCTAGAGCTGCCCTTTTCCTGCCGCAACGGAGCCTGCACCAGCTGCGCCGTGCGGGTGCTGTCGGGGGAACTCAGCCAGCCGGAGGCGGTTGGCCTCTCGCCCAAGCTGCGGGCCGATGGCTATGCCCTGCTCTGCGTCAGCTATGCCTGCTCTAACCTGGAGGTCGAAACCCAGGACGAAGACGAAGTTTACGAGCTCCAGTTTGGCCGCTATTTCGGCAAGGGCCGGGTCAAGGCCGGGCTGCCCCTGGACGAAGACTAGCGCCGACCCTTTCACTCCGCGTGACCTATGCCGATTCAGCCAGATTTCTTAGATATTGTCCTAGACGTGGCCAGTGAGGCGGCGTTGGCTGGAGGTGCGGTTTTACAAGCCTATGCAGGCAAGGTGGAGGTCCAGGAGAAAGGGCGGATGGGGGATCTGGTCACGGTAGCCGACCGGGGCGCAGAGGCGGCAATTCTCAAGGTGATCCAGCGCCATTTCCCGGACCACAGGATTTTGGCCGAGGAGTCGGGGCGGCTGGGGCTGGCCGACAGCGCCTACCTCTGGGCAATTGATCCGCTCGACGGCACCACCAACTACGCCCACCAATATCCGTTTTACGCCTGCTCGATTGGCCTGCTGATCGACGGGGTGCCAACTGTCGGCGTGATCTACGACCCGGTGCGGCAGGAGCTGTTTCGGGCAATCAGGGGCCAGGGGGCGAGTCTGAACCGCCAGCCCATCCAGGTTTCTACCACCGCCCAGCTGCGCCAAAGCCTGCTGGTGACGGGTTTCGCCTACGACCGACACACCACCCCCGACAACAACTACGCCGAGTTCTGTCACTTCAGCCACCTCACCCAGGGCGTGCGACGGGGCGGAGCGGCAGCCCTAGATCTGGCCTACGTCGCCTGTGGGCGGCTCGACGGCTTCTGGGAGCGGGGTCTGTCGCCCTGGGATATGGCTGCCGGGGCGGTTCTGGTCGAGGCAGCGGGCGGCAAAGTGACGGCCTATGACCAGACGGAGTTCGTGATCGAGTCGGGCCGAATTCTGGCCACCAACGGGGCACTGCATAGTGCTATGAGCCAGGAGCTGTTGCAGGTGCGACCTTTGCCGGAGAGTTGTCTGCCGGGTTTGGGCTAGAGGGTGAGGGGATGGGGGAGATGGGGGAGATGGGGAGTAGGGTTAGCAACAGGGTTAGAAAATCGGGGGGATGGGAAAAATAGGAAATGTTGTGGGAGCTTCAGTAGCCTTCAGTAGCCTGAGTTCTGGTCGCCTCTTCCTGCCTCTTCATGAGAAATAGTTTTCAAACGAGCTACACCTACCCCCCATCTCCCCCACCACCCCACCACCCCACACCCCCTCACCCTCCACCAAAATCCCTTTCTGGAGGGAAGCAAAGTACACTAGAGAAACTCCCCCGCTTGAGCGCGCAAAAGTAGCAGCATGTCGTTAAAGATAGAGCAAGGTCTATTTAACCTGGATTTCACCGACTACCATGCCATCTTGGGCGTGCCGGTCGATGCCGATATCAAAGAAATTCGCAAACGCTATCTGGGAATCGCTCGGCGGCTGCATCCCGATAGTGGAGCGCTGGAAGGCCCAACCGAGCGGCAGCTGGCGGCAGAATATCTCTCGAAGCTGGTCAATCCGGCCTATGAGAAGCTGTCCCAGGAGAAGAACTACGCTGAATATACGGTGCTGCTGCGGCTGAAGGGACAGCAGGCGCTCAAGCAGCAGGAGACGGTGGTATTGACGAGTGATTCGGCCCGTCGGGTGGCTTCGGCCAGCGACATTGATAATGCCTATCGGGCTGCCTTGCGCGACCTAGCCGAAAAACAGTACCAGCATTTGGACGACACCCTCGACCTGACTGGCCAGATCAGCGAGCTGAACCTGGTCTACCTGATGCGTCGGGAAGGCCGGGGAGAAGCGGCTCAGTCAGCTCGACGCCCCTCTGCTCAGCCTGCTGGTGCGCCAGGGAATCCGACCGGAGCAGCCCGTCGGCCTGCGGCAGCCCCACCTCCACCCACGCCCGCTGCTTCGCAGGAATCGCTGGTCGCGGCCTATTTGCGGCGGGCTGAGGGGTTTGAGAACAAGCAGGATTACCCCCGCGCCATCCTGGAACTGCGCGACGCGCTCAAGCTAGACCCGACCAATAGCGCCTGCCACAGCCGTCTGGGTGTGATCTACCTCAAGACCAACCAGGCTACGATGGCCAAGATCCATTTCAACAAGGCGCTGGAGCTGAATCCCCAAGATGCGGTAGCCTTGGAAGGGAAGCGTCGTCTGGAGGGGCCAGCTGCTGCGGCTAAACCGGATGCCAAGGGCGGCAAGCCAGCGGGCAAACCAGCACCAGGCAGGCCAGCAGGCGGCAAGAGTGATCCCAAAGGCGGTGGCGGTCTGTTTGGGCTGTTTGGCAACAAGAAAAAGTAATTTGGGCTGATTGAGGTCAATGGTTTATCAACCCCCTGTGGGCGCGAGGGATCTATTTCCGCTCGATGTCGCCCAGAAGCGCTGGATCGAGGACCGGTTACAGCAGGTTTTTCACGGCTGGGGCTACCACCGGATCATCACCTCCACCCTGGAGCGTCTAGATACGCTGATGGCGGGCGGGGCCGTGCAGCCCGCTACGGTGATTCAACTCCAGGACCGCGCTGGCGAATTTGTCGGTTTGCGGCCCGAGCTGACTGCCTCGATTGCCCGCGCTGCCATCACCCGCCTGACCGCGGCCAGCTATCCGCAGCGGTTATACTACACGGCCAACGTGTTTCGGCGGGCCAGCCGCGACCAGCACGAGTTCTATCAGGCCGGGGTGGAGCTGCTGGGGGCTGGTACTGTGGCCGCCGACGCCGAAATTCTGCTGCTGCTGTTTGAGGGACTGCACCGCCTGGGGCTGCAAAACAGCACCGTGATTCTGGGCGAGGCGGGCCTGACCCGGTCGCTGCTGTCGGTGTTTCCGGAAGGGCTGCGCACCCAGGTACGGCAGGCGATTGTCCGGCTGGATCGGCTCGCCCTGGAAGCCCTGTCCCTATCGCCCGAGCTGCGCGAGCGCGCCCGACTGCTGCTGGATCTGCGTGGCCAGCCCGCCGACGTGTTGCAGCAGGTGGCCCAGCTAGATTTGGAGCCCGAGCAGCAACAGGTGGTCAACCGGCTCAAGTCCCTGATTGAGTTGCTGCAAACCGCCGACTGGGCACCGCCGCTGGTGCTGGATCTGAGCCTGGTGCAGACGTTTGACTACTACACGGGAATTGTGTTTGAGGCGGTCAGCGATCAGCGTGTGGTCGGTCAGGGTGGACGCTATGACCAGCTTTTGGGACTCTACCACCCCAGGGGCGAAAGCCAGCCGGGGATCGGCTTTGTGCTCAACATCGAAGAACTGCATCAAGTGCTGCTGCCGACGGGCTGTTTGCCTGCCCAGACGCCCCCCAGTGATTGGCTGGTTGTGCCCACCGAGCCCAATGCCCAAGCTGCCGCCTTTGCCTACGCCAGCAAGATTCGCGAGTCGGCCCATCTGGTGCGGGTAGAGGTAGAGCTGAGCGACCGCAGCCCCGAGGAACTGCGCACCCATGCCCGCCAGCGCCAGATCAAACAGCTGGTCTGGGTGGATGCCGCCGGAACGCCCCAGGTGGAATCGCTGGTCTGAAGCCTGGATGGGCCTTCCTGCGCCCTACAGGCCCGCAAACCACTCGTAGCCCTGATCTTCCCAATAGCCCTTCTGGGGTAGCAACTCCGACAGCAGCACAATCCGCGTCACCCACTTGCTCTGTTTGTAGCCCAGCTTGATCGGGGCGGCCAGCCGCAGCGGTGCGCCATTTTCTACCGGCAGCGGCTGGCCATTTTTCTGGTAGGCCAACAGCGTTTGGGGATGCAGGGCCGAACGCAGATCCCAGCTCTCATAGTAGCCGTCTGCGGACAGGAAGTAGACATAGCGGACCGTAGCTTTAGGTTCCACCAGCGCCAGTAGATCGCGTAGCCTGACTCCGCCCCACTGCACAATTGCCGCCCAGCCTTCCACGCAGACATGGCGAATCACCATTGAGGTCAGCGGCAGTTTCTGGATCTCGGCTAGAGTTAGCTGCATCGGTCGGACCACCTCGCCTTCCAGGCTGAGCCGAAACTTGAGCGGATCGATTTGGGGCGTGAAGTCAAAGCTATTGATCAGCAGCTGGCTGGGCTGGATAGCGCTGGTTGGGAACTCGGGAACCAGGGCTTCTGGTCGGAGCAGCAGTTCTTCGACCCGCTGGTTCAGGGGCTGAAACGTTCGGTTGAGCTGATCGGAAACCGCCCGACTACCGCAGCTTTCTAACAGCCAGGCCATCCCGGCCATGCCAGAGAGCTGTAACATCCGACGACGGTTGATGATTTGAGCTGGCTTAGTATAGCGTTTCTCAGCCTGATACAGTACAATCTGTATAATTCTGTGCGTTTTGCATATCATCCAAATGAAACCCTATTCCCTAGACTTGCGTCAGAAGGTTGTCGAGACCTATGAGGCCGGTGGCATTTCTCAACGT
>JBJTUI010000724.1:0-4637 GCA_046080625.1 Elainella sp.
GCCTTTGAGCTTTTGGGCAGTTTTGATGTAGAGCGCTTTGAGTTCGTTGTTCAGTTCCGGCATGGGGAATAACCTTGGTTAGATAGATTAAGGTTCTCTTGCCAGTATTATAGGATCAATCATTACTTGGAAGTCTCTTAAAACTCGACTGCGATAAAATAAGCACAGTCACTCAAGGGCAAAAGGCATGACTCCTCAAATCCTCGTCGAAAGCCACAACTCGGCAAACTATCAGGCGATTGAAATTGGTCGGGCCGTTTTATCATTACCGACCGACGTTGACCCAAAACCTTACATCCGCACCCTGCTGAAGCTTGAGCTGGAATCGATGCCCAATCCAGCGGCAAGAGCTGCAATCGAGCGAGGGTTAGCTGAAGCTACTAGCAACGCCGATTTTGCCAGTCTGCTAGAAACGTTCCATCTGCTCAGTTCACCTGCTAACGCCGATCGTCTGCTTGCAGCTCTAGAACGCTCTAATGTTCGGGAAACGCCTGGACAGTCTGTGGAATCACTCCGTAAGGAATTTGATCTTGGCGAAAAACCCTCCTAAGAAAAATCAGCCTGCCTCTAAAACAGCTCCTGATCAATCCGCGGAACAGGCTGTAAACAAAGCTTCAGGCAAAGCTTCAGAGGGCAGCCGCTTTGCTGTTTTTGCAGCTGACTTTCGGGAAGATTTACGGTTTTGGGTGGATGGCGATCGCAAAATTGCTTTACGGATAATGGATCTGGTTGAAGCAACGATGCGCGACCCGTTTGACGGGATTGGCAAACCAGAGCCGCTGAAGTATTTAGATGCGAATACTTGGTCGCGCAGAATTACAGATGAACATCGTTTGGTATACAAAGTTCAACAAGATCGGATCACGTTTTTGCAAGCTCGATTCCACTATTCTCGCTAAATTAACCCTGTCTGAGAGACAGATAGAGATAATTAAAGACATGAAGCAATGTTTCTGGGTTTCTGGGTTTCAGGGCGAGATAAGCCCCGATTGATTCGTTAACTCCGGGCTGCCGTCCGTAAAGCAGACTATAATTTCAGACAGCAGTTCTATCGTAAACCAACCCTGCCCTATGACCACCGTCGCCATTTTGCCCTCCTCCGATGCTAGCGGTGAACTCCTGTACCGAGCAATTGCAGGAGACAGACAGGCCGTGGGCAGAACGGCTGGGCAGGCGCTCGATCGGTTGACCAATCAGCTTGGGGCCACAGAGTTCAGGGCTGTATTGGTGATTCAAAGTTTTGCTGCGGATGCTTTGTTTGACGCAACCCAGCAGTCCCGTCTGGCTGAGCTGATGCAGCAGTGGCGCACAGTTCGCGACCGGGGAGAAGCACTGCCTCCGGCCCAACAGGCCGAGCTAGATGCGCTAGTAGAAGCCGAACTAAAGGCAGCAATGACTCGTACGGCCAGCCTGCTGTAGCGATGAACCCGTTTTATGTAATGATTGCCAACCGGGCAAATCATCGCTGTGAATATTGCCGTGCTCCAGAAGTTGTGTTCAACTTTCCGTTTGAGGTTGAGCATATCTTGCCGCTTTCCCGTCAGGGCAGCGACGACACCACCAATCTAGCTCTGGCCTGCCGCGCCTGCAACTTGCGCAAAGGCAGCCGAATCGGCGGCATCGATCCGGTTTCTGGCACAGAGCAACGTCTGTTTCATCCCAGACAAGACTTGTGGAATGCCTATTTTCGGATAAATGCAGATACTGGCGAGATCGTCGGACTTTCGGCGATCGGGAGAGTAACGATTGGGGTCTTGGAGATGAATAGCGCTGTGCAGGTAACAGCAAGACAACTATGGATTAGGCTAGGGCTATTTGAATAAATCTGTGAACGCATCAAGCAATCACCACGAAATCATTGCGGTTGAGCTGGGAGATGGCTGAAGGAATCCGGGCAAACAAACCGCCGCTGCCCAGTCCTGGCGCTGAACCGTTCTCGTTGTAGTACAGCTCTCCCGTGAACTGGCTGAACACGATTCGGGCACTGCTTGCCCCTGCTGCACCGGCTCCCGGTAGCGCTACTGCGGCAAAGTCACTCGCCGCTAACCCGTTGCCCACCGGACTCGCCAAGGCCGTGAAGCTGGTTTTGCTCAAGACGATCTTGTCGCCTGTGGCTCGCACCCAGTCCACTACAAAATCAACGCCAAAGTCTGCCGGGTTGAAGGGTCTGCCTGAAGCAAACACAAAGCGGTCGGCTCCAAAGCCGCCGGTCAGGGTGTCGTCGCCTGCACCGCCGTTGATTGTGTCGTTGCCCGCTAGACCCAGAATGCTGTTGTTGGTGGAGGTGCCGGTGAGGCTGTCGTTGCCAAAGGTGCCCGTGAGGTTGAGCGGGGTGACGGTGATGCTGACGGTGGCGGGACTGCTCTTGGCTCCGTTGCTGTCTTTGGCGATGTAGGTGAAGGAGTCGGTGCCAGCGAAGTTGAGGTTGGCTTTGTAGGAGAGGGTGCCGTTGGGGTTTTGGGTGACGGTGCCGTTGGCAGGAGCGGTGAAGCTGTCGAGGGAGAGGGGGTTGTTTTCGGGGTCTGTGTCGTTGGTCAGGACGGCGATGGTGACGGTTTGGCCTTCGGTGACGGTGGCGCTGTCGTTGACGGCGGTGGGTACTCGGTTCTCCACCAGATCTCTGACCGTGAGGGTGAAGTTGCGGCTGGCATCTGGGGTCGTGGTGCCCACGGTCGGGTCATCGGCATTCACGGTGACGCTGTAGCTGGTTTGGGTCTCAAAGTCGAGGACGGTGCCTGCTTTGAGGTAGAGGACGGTGCCATCGAGTTCAAAGACATCGGCATCGGTGCCCGTCAAGCTCAGATTGTTGGTGCCTTGACCATCGTCAGTGACGGTAATGTCTGCGACCTTGATGCGAGTGTCAGTGCTGGTGTTTTCGTCGAGGGTGGTGGTAACGGGGACAAGGTTGACGGCAGTGGGAGCTGTATTGGGGGGCAGATCATTATCAATGATGGTGCCTGTAACCTGACCAATCGCTGTTAGCCCCCCCACTGAAGCATAGAGTGCTGCAATCTGGTCAGGGAAAAGCCTTGCCAGAAGTGCTCCGGAGCTATCTCGGATATCGATTGTAACGGGTGTAGCTTGTTGCAAAGAGAATGCTTCATCAGGTTCATCTAGGTTGTCATCGTTGGTGACGAGGGTAAAGTTTGCCCGAAAAAAGAACTCACTCCTATCTCCTGTGATTTCTACGGTGGCATCGGAGAAATCCGGGTTTGTATCTAGGAAAAGAAAATCCAGAACAAAGGTGGTTTGTGTGAAGCTAGCTGTGGGGTAGGCCGCTACGAGTGTCCGCCATATTGCTGACCTCGCACCACCATTAAAAGAAGAAGAAGGAAGTGAGTCTATAGTCGCGACCTCCAAAGGAACAGGATTAATGGCAACGCCGCCCTCGTTAATTGAACCGAAATTCACTACTCCAAAGTCAAATGAGACTGCCATACGAATATTCTCCTGATTGGGCTTAAAACATTGACCCGACAACGAATTGAAATCAAGCAAAATAGAATGTCAACACCGAAACCCTACAGGAGAGACCAGTGCCTTTGAACTAGCAATTTCTACTTAGCCCAACTGCGTTGCCGCCACACATCCCCATTACAGGAATCGTGCGATCGGGGTTGACGCACCCAGGCACAAGCAGCATCCACTGACACATCTGCTGAGATGAGCCAATCGAGCAACGGTAATCTGGAGTCGCAGTATTGTCACTATATTATCTCTCGCCCTACTACCAGCAATTGCCTGCAAGCTCATTGGGTTCGTAGCCATAGCCAGATCTTCATCAATGTTGAGAACAGGTGCGAGAGTTGTATCCTATTCGATTCACCCCAATCCCCGCATCCAACAACTGTCACGTTCTGACCATGATAGGTGCAGCTTTTTGACCGTGATAGGTGTCATGCCAGACGATGAGTTCTCAAGCCTGAGACCCTATCAGCAAGTCAACAAACCACCAGTCGAGCAGCGCTTGAGTCACCATGGCTAGAATCAGAAGCTGGAGCAGGATTGCCATCAAAGTATCATCTGCAACACCAGAACATAACCGAAGTTAAGGAACTTAAGCAGAACTTAAGGGCGTTGCTGACCTGAATCAACCGCTGCGCTGACAGACTCTGACGGCCTCTTCTGGTATGCAGGGCAATAAATTGGGGGAGCGCCTGCGGCAGGCAAGGGGCAAATTCATACTTCGATTCAGCAGCGCCATTTAATCAAACCCAGCGGCTTACTTCGTGGCGATTGCGTTCAGGCTGATCAAGGTATCCAGCAGCCGCAGACTGCTGCAATCCTGAAACTTGCCAAACTCCGAGACGAGTTCATAGGTCTGGAATCCCGCTTCTTGCAGGTACATGGCCAGCGTGTCGGCGTCAAATCCCACCTTATGCACATCAAAGGCATTGGTCTGGCCGCCAAACATAATCCGCATAATGTGATGGCGCTCGATTGGGGCCAGGTTGGGGTTGAGATAGAGCCAGCAGAGCGTTTTCAAGTCGGGAACGCTAATCAACAGCTTGCCGCCGGGTTTGAGGACGCGGTGCCATTCGCTCAGGGTTCGCATCAACTCGTTGTCGAGCTGGTAATGGAAATGCTCTAACACATGGCTGGCGTAGATTGCCTCTACCGACCCATCGGCGAACTGT
>JBJTUI010000725.1:0-4077 GCA_046080625.1 Elainella sp.
CGCCGCTATATTCGTGAGCAAGAAGCATCTGACCAAAGTGGACGGTTTTAATTAACCCACAGATACCTTCAGCGAAAGCCATCCGCCCTTGGGGCGGTCACATTCATCAAGCCACCAGCTTCGCTGGGGGTGTCTGACTGGCGATAAAAGTCGCTTTTAGCTTAATTTTGTCTAGTGTCTTACTTCTACCTTTGGAACGAGCAGGTACTCAACGAAATCCACCTGGAGATAGCCCATGCTGGCATCATTTTTTGCCTAGACTACGGGAACAGCTAATAGGTTTCGAATGGCTCAACAACAGCCCAATTGTGCTAGCCCGACCTGACGGTTTAAAGCTGACTCAAAATAAAATATTGTCAGAGGGCCAGAACTCGCAGTGCAACCCGACGGAATGACGTTTAATCTCGGCGGCCAGTTTATGACTCGACCGGAGGACTAGCGATTTTTGCTTCTCAAGAGATTATAGCGACAGATACCTCAAGCCAACCGAATTTCACTCTTGATAGCATCAGTTTTAGAATATTAGTACTGCTTGAGCTGGCAGGTTGAGCTGCCAAAAAGCGCTGGGGAAGTGATTACAGGTTTTAGCATCTGGGGGCGGATGAACCGGCAGCTTTAGAATTTCTAGAACCCAGAGATCCTGAAACGCCAGATGGGCAACTCGAGCGTCTGTACCAGCGTCATTCAAAAATTGAACTAGGTTAATTTAGGTTTATTGCTTGACTTTTTATGACCAGTCAACTTGCTACCCGAGGACAAACCGAAAGAACACTTTCTCAGCGGCTTCAAGCGCTTTACCGCAGTCAGCTGGGGCATCAGCCTAGCAAAATTACCTGCCAGCTGTTTGATGAGGCGTTGGCTGTCGTCATTGAGGACTCGGTGACCCAACCTGAGAAGCTGCTGGCAGCCGAGGGCTATCTTGAGCGAGCGGAGCAGGTTCGCTCTGATTTGGATCAGGCTATTCGACCCCACATCAAATCCTTGGTAGAGGAAGTGCTGAGCGTCAACGTGCTTGATATTTTAAGCGACGCAACGCTGCAAACTGGACGCACGGGCATGATTGTCATCCTCGATAACCCGCCCCCGGTTCGACCTTCAGCAGCTAGTCTGCGCCCGTTCAAACAGCGCCTCAGTCAGCGGGAGTCCGAAGAGCAGGAATCTGAGGAGCAGAGTTGACGAATAGGCTTCGTGGGCAAGCCCTCTGGAACTCTGACTTGCGTTGCCCCGACGGATTTCTGAGGCTTGCGGTTCCAATCGCTAGGTAAAAGATCTGAGGTAGCCCCGCTCCTCCTGCACCCCGGAGCGGCCCCCCTTTGGTTGATGATCTATTGCCCCAAGTGGCGAGCCAAGTTCTGTGGGTTCAGATAGCCCCATGGTGCCAATGGTTCTATGGTGCAAGCAGGTCTGTGGTGCCAACGGTCCCGCCCCATGTCCTTTAACCAAGCGCTCCAAACCAATTGGTTGAAAACGGATCGCCTCTACAGTAATTTATCTACAGTGATTCAATTGCAGTGTAGACGCAGATCAGTTGGCCAGTTTTGCAGGTAGAGTAGGGAGATTCAGATGGGGACATTAGACGCTGTACAGCAAGAGCAATTGAGCGCGATTGGCACCTATCTGAGCCAGATTCGCCAAGAGCAGGATCGTTCGCTAGAAGACATTGCGGCCAAAACCTACATTCCGCTTCGTCTCCTGAAAGCAATTGAGTCGGGCCAGGGGCAACCGCTGCCCGAACCCGTCTTTGTTCAGGGCTTTATTCGCCGCTATGCCGATGCGCTGGGGCTCGATGGCATGGATCTGTCCCAGCGGTTCCCGGTGCATGTGACGCCACTGCCAATTGCCACAGCGGTTGCCCCGACACCAGAGCCAGCCTACTCCAGCAGATCCAGCTACAGCGAGCCGGTCAATTCTACCGTGCTCCAGGAGGATCTGTCGCCGCGCAGCCGTCCGGAGCATCAGGCTCGCTCCTATTTGCCATACATTGCGGCAGCGGGTTTGCTGGCCTTTGCTGGAATTGCCCTAGCGGTGGTGAATGCAATTTCTTCGCGTCCGCCCCGACCTAATCTAGCGACCAATCTGCCCGACCAACCGGCCCCACCGGCCAGCCCTAGCTATAGCCTGCCCTCTCAGTCGCCCGCTAACTCCGCTGCATCAACTGCTGCATCAACCAGCCCCAAACCTGCGGCTTCTCCTGCCGCTCCCTCTACGGCTTCAGGTACCACAGCCAGCCTCAAGCCTGCCGGTTCAGGGTCTTCCAGTTCAGCAACCAGTTCGGCGACTAGTTCGGCGACCAGCTCAGCTCGCTCTAACGCTCCGGTCAGCGCTACAATGCAGCTTTCGGATGAGTCCTGGGTGCGCGTCACCGTCGATGGCGTGGTGCAGGAAGAGGCGGTTTTGCCCAGGGGAACCCAAAAGTCCTGGTCGGGCAAACAGCAGATCACAATCGAGTCAGGAAATGCGGGCGCGGTAGCGGTGTCGGCCAACGGCGGTGCGGCCAAACCTATGGGTCAACTGGGCGCGGTGGAAGAGCTGATTGTGCGCCCAAGGGCAGCGGGCTCAACGCCCTGATTTGGTTGGGGTTCAGGCTGGCTTTTCCAGACCATTGCTCCCCTAGCCCGAGGCAAACAGCCCCGTACCCCGCAGCAGATCCAGAAAGGCAAATACGGCAGGCGGTTGAAGGATATTGGCCACCGTAGCGGCTCCAATAATTCGCTCTAGGGGAATGGGCAGCGATCGCACCTGCACGTCTTCGGGAATCGGCAGAGCAGCCAAACGCGGTAGAATGGCTGCCCCCAGTCCCTGGGCCACCATGCTGACAATAGTCGAGTCTTCTTTAATCTCGTAGGCGACCTTGGGCGACTGGCCCCATTGCGCCCAGTGGTTGCGCACGGCGGAGGTACATTCGGCGTAGTTGTACAGAATGAATGAATAGCTGGACAGGGCTTCCCAGGTGAGTTGAGCAGCCACAGGCTTAGTCGAGGGCAGCAGCACCACGAACTCATCGCGAGTGATTTCCCAGGTGTCAAAATCCTCTGACGAGCGCGGTAGGGGCACCAGCCCAATATCAACCCGACCTTCCCGGAGCGCCTGTTCAATCAGGACCGGATCATCTTCCGTGATCGCAACTTCAATATTGGGAAACCGCTGGCAAAATCGGGCGAGCATCGGCGGCAGTAGATGGGTTGCAGCGCTGCGAAAGGAGGCCACCCTGACCTTGCCTCCCTGCAATCCCTTAACCGAGTTCACTTCGTAATCGATTTGCTCCCTTGCGCTCAGAATCGTCTGGGCATGATGCAGTATTCGCTCACCGACCAGCGTGGGATGGGCTCCAAAGCGGCCTCGGGTCAGCAGCGACACGCCCAGTTCTGCCTCCAAAGCAGCAATTGCACGGCTGACAGCCGACTGGGAAATATTGAGTTTGAGCGCAGCTGTAGAGAAGCTACCACAGTCCGCAACCATCTGTAGAATCCGCAGGTGCTCGATGTTCATTAATCACATCTATTCGTTTTTCGCATAAAGGTGAGTCGATCTGGTTTTTGATCGAACAAATCCGGGAAGGCTAACCTAAACTGACAGGGGCAAGTTTTGCAAAAGATTACAGCGCCATTTGTCTACCGCCGAATAAGACAGTCATCATGTTTGAACTAATACCCTACGAAAAATTTCGCGATACACCCAGTGTTCGGTTCTTCGATGTCACGATTCCCAATTCTAATGCGCGTGACCTCGTGTTCCACGACGGGCCTGCAACCAGCCCTAACAACAGCCCAGAAGGCTACTGGCAGTTTTACATGCATCCCAACCAGGAAGATAACCTGCTGGCCCTGACCGGAGGCCGGACGTTTTATCTGGTCAACCTCTCCTGGGAACAGCCGTTTCACATGGTGCGACTGGAAGCCAACGGCGATATTCTCCGCATTCCCCCCGGCACGTTTCACCGCTCGGTGTCCGACCCGGAGGGTTCGCTGGTGCTGAACCAGGCCGTCCGCACGGCCAGAGCCACGGTGGAAAGCGAGTTTCGGGTTTACAACAGCGCCGAAATTCCGCTGCTGCTGCGGGCTACCTCTAAATCAGCAC
>JBJTUI010000726.1:0-20198 GCA_046080625.1 Elainella sp.
GTCAATGCCGCGCTGTAGCCGCCATGCCCTGCTGGGCAATACCCTCGGAATAAAATCTGTGGTGGGCTATATGCGCTACGACACCCGCCTGGAATATCATCACGCCGCCAAGCGCATCCAGGAAAAAACCGCCGAGGCCAACACGGTTCCGACGCTTTTGCAAAAGCAACGTCTGGTTGTCACCGCAGCAGACAAGATTTTAGCGACGCTAGGCCCGGATCTGGGGCATGTGATCGCACCGCAGCAGGGGCTAGTGATTGCCTCCCGTTCTATGGTTGCCCATGATCTGGTTTCTCTAGCCTGGCTGATCAGGCATTGGCGTCAGGCTCCCTGGTTCAACAAGCAGGCTCTCACCGACCCCAGCAGCAGCAAGTTCGTGACCAACATGGCAAACCGCGTCGTCACGGGCATTTTGGGCGGCTGGAAACGGAGCTTCAGCGCCGAGACGATGGAAAATTCTCCGCTGCCCAACATTTGGCGAGACCGGACCCTGCGACGGGCCTTTGAACTGCTGGGAGGCGTCCCCGACATTCAGTTGCAGCCCACCCAGTCCAGCATCTCGCCGCAAATATTAGCCGAGCTGGCTTCAATGGTGACTTTGCCCCCAGATGCCAGAGCAGCGTAAGTCAGAAGCGATAGATTGGTAGGGGCAGGTTTTGTTGTTCAGCTAACATTGGAGCTGCAAGATCATTGCTAAATCTGCCCCCGCTGCACAGCCTCCGGATCGGGAAACATGGATCGCTGCTCGATCCAGTAGCCGATCGTCCAGACCGAAACGATGGTATCTACAACGACAACCGGTAAAAAGCCGTGGTTGTTGGAATTAGCAAATCCGCGAGCGCTGAAAAAGAGCACAACCATCAAGAACTTTTCGGCAAATGAGTAAAACACGATCGGGGGACGCCAGGATGGCTTAAACGCAGCGGCGATCATCACCACGCCCATAAAGCCAACCATAACGCCCCAATGTTGGTAGATGAGATGGTGTCCCTGCTCGAAATAATTCTTCGCAAAGGTTTCGCTATACGGGAGCCGCAAAATGTTTGCGATCGCCCACTGAGGTGCGACCGCGAAGATAAAGACAGAAGCTGTAGCCAGCCCCATTACCAAGAGCATTTTGGATAAGTGGCGGGTAAAAAACATCTTGAATCACCATTCTTAGTGAACGCAATCTGTTGAACATAATCTGAGAATTCCAGAACGCCCTCATTTCAATCTGTAGGCGTTGCTTCGGGTTTACGTCGATACTGAGCAATCAGAATATAGACGCTGACCAAGAGAATCCACAGGGGGAAAAACAGAAAGACCCAACCCACGCGGTCGATCTGTCGGAGCCTGAAGATCATGATAGCGGCCAGAAGATAGCCCAGAAGCGCCATCCAGCGAGGAATGACTCTGGTGCGAAGGAACAGGCTGCTGGTGGAAATCATAAATACGCCAGCCATTTTCATCGCATAGACGTACATGAGACTGCGCGAAAAGGTCCAGCCCAGATCGTAAATATCAGCCGTGAGAGAATCGGGCTGGGTTTCAGCCAGAAAGAGCAGGGTGCCGGTTGAAGCTGTGGCAGTAAACAACATAGCGAGAAAGAGCAGTCCGCTGCCGAAGAACACGGTGGAAAAAAACTGGTCTTCCTCACTGCCCAGGTGATCCCGCACTACTCCCATAAACCAGAGAAACAAAATTCCGGCGAAGGGCACTAAATTAGACGCCAGCACCAGGTTTTTCTGCTTCGCTGTCAGCCAGGTTGCGCCGTCTCGCAAACTCTCAGGCACAGAAACTAGCAGCAGCACAATGACAGTGATCAGCAAAACTGCAAATAGAATACCCGCAATTGCAGCGGCTTTGGGCGCTCTCAAACGGGCGTAAATTTTCAAGCGTTCCTGTGCCATAGCCGCTTCTCAGGTCAGTTGAAATGAAAGCTAAGGTTTTCTAGATTAATGTACTCTAAAATTCAGCTCAACATAAGTAGGTAGGTGCAAATATTTATCGAATGGTGGGGGTTTGGGAGCTACGCCCCCAACAGAGGGCAAGCCTTCTGGGTTCCCCTAAAACCATCTCCAATTTAATCAAGCCCAGCTACTCAGTAAAATCATGCTTAATCTTTGAAGACGTCACAGGCGAAGATATCACAGGCGGAGATATCACAGATTTCGCAACCAAATGAGGCTCAGGCGTGAGCCATGACGTCAATGGCAACCGTCACGGCCAGAATCAGGATATCGTTTTGGGATGGCTCGATCTGAACCCCATAGGTGTCTCTGATCCGAAACCATTTCTTGGACACCTCGGCAATTTTGCGATCGCCATCATCAATTTCATACTCGAAATCCAGGATGTTGCCCTTCACCGCCAGATCGGGGACATCGCCAACTTTCACCGTCCAGCGATCGCGGATGGGCGAGATCAGCGCCTTCTTGATGGTAGCCAAGCTCTCGCCGTTGTCCGACTCAACCGTCATCGTATCGCGGATGGTGAGCAGTTTTTGCTGCAATTTGCAGAGTCTGTTGCCCTGCGGATCTTCAAAAAACAGCGTGTCGCGGACGCGCAGCATTTTGCCATCGACCTTAAAGACGCGCTCACCCCGGTCGTTTTCGATCCAGAAGTCGTCGCCAATTGAGATCAGCTTTTGTCGCATCTGATATCGTGTCGCGGTTCCGCGAATTCCAAAAACTTCTCGCTCTTCGCGGCGCTGTTCCCGTCGTTCCTTGGCTCGGTCGAACATGATTCAGGCTCCTTATATTTAGGCGACAGCGGTTTTCAGGCTGGGGAAGTACGGGGCAACCCTGATTTACGGATTAGTCTGAAATAGGGCTATAAGTTGATCGGCTGATATAAGACTATAGAAAAAATCCAGGAAAGTCATAGGAACCAGAAAATTATGCTCTGCACAAGACAAGTACATTTGTCTCTAGATTCTGATGCCATCTCCGTTAGTGGCCACCCTGTTTAATGGCTCCAATCAAGGATTTCGGCATCTTTAGAATCAATAGTCTGGCCTCCTTGACACTCGCTGGGTATCCCCGAAAAAGCGATTTTTGAATACCCTGTAAAAAGCAGACTTAGACGATAATGAATGCGTCAATCTGGTTTGTAATTAAAAAATTTATTTTTTAACATTGCCGTGAATCTTCTGCCCTGCGCCATTCGACCGGAAGTTGCAACAGATGTTCGTTCTAGGCTCATATCAGTTTCCTATTTTATTGCTCTAACATGGAAAGCCGTCTCATAAGCTTCAAATTTTGGCTCAACCGCAGCGCTCGGGAATTGATGATGGCCGAGTTAGCCAACTTTTTGGCGCTGATCGGCGCAGGCAAGGCCAAACTGGAAGGCAATCTGGCGGTTTTTGAGCAACTCCGCAGTCTGCTGAAGCTCACGTCATTCGAGATCAGGCCGGGAACTCGGCCCGCAAAAGCGGCGATCGCATCGCAAAAAGATGCCTTTGAACAGCCCCGACCCGCAGACGTATCGGGAGGTTAATGAATTGCGGTAATCCCGTGGCTCTGCCGGGGGATAAAATACCCCTGTACACATGGAATGGATCGTCAATGAATCGCCTTTTATTAAGTAGTCGTTATCTGGTCAATCTGGCCGTGATCGCAGCCCTGGCTGGAGCTGCCGCGATCCTGTTTTATGGCGTGATTGTATTAATTCATCTGATGATCGAGTTAATCAATTCCCGTACCTTCACGAGTGAGGCAATCAAGATCATTACTCTGAATTTTATTCAGCTGATCGATTTATTGTTTTTAGGAGTTGCCCTATATATTATTGCGCTGGGTCTTTACTACCTGTTTATTGATACTTCTCTGCGTCTACCTCGCTGGCTTAAGATCGACGACTTTGATGAGTTAAAACTTATCCTGTTGAGCGTCGTGATTGTGATTTTGGCGATCAACTTTACGGGCGTGGTGGTGGATTGGGACGGCAGTGCGGCAATTTTGAATCTGGGGCTGGCGATCGCAGCTGTGATTGTAGGACTGGGGTTCATCTTCTATGTCCGCCTGATCGCCTCTCGCCATTCCGAATCCGGGGAAGTGACTGAAACAGAGCGATCCCCGGAGGAGCATTCCTAAGCCTAGGGGCCGTGATCAATTATCTTCTGAGCGATCATAGACTTCAGCCCCTAGCCTGGTTGATTGAGACGGGCGTGGCTCTGCTGAGTCCTCAAGGTTTCTGACTGAATTGATCGCAAGCCCTAGGGTGTACTGTTTTCTGGGCAAGAGACTATTTAACCAACTGGCGTAACCGGGAAGACTATGGCTTCAACCCTATCCAAACAACTGAAACCGTCGCCTAACTGGAAGGCGGATGGAACGGCGGCCATTACCAATGCGCTGACCATGATTCCGGACGCTCTGGCGAATGCGCTGCTGATCGGGGTGAATCCAGTTTTTGGCCTGCATGCTCTGATGGTGGGAACGCCGCTGGGTGCCCTGTTTAGCTCATCCGAGTTCATGACGATCAATGCCACGGGGGCAATGGCGGTGGTGATGGCCGGGGTGATGGCCGACTTTGGACGAGAGCAGCAGGCGGCTGTCCTAGTAACGCTGACCGTGATGGTGGGGCTGTTTCAGCTGTTGCTGGGGCTGTTTCGTCTGGATGGCTTTCTCCGCTTTGTCTCCAACGCCGTCCTGACCGGGTTTATGAACGGAATCGCCATTGCGATTGTGCTGGGGCAGCTCGGCACGTTAACCGGATACCTCAGCGATGCCGGGAACCGCGTCACGCGAACCATTGATTTGCTGCTGAACCTGAATCAGGTCGATCTCCCAACCACGCTGATTGGTCTGGACACGATCGCCCTGATCGTGCTGCTGGGCCGGACTCGTCTGAAGCAATTTAACCTGGTGCTGGCCCTGCTGATCATCACGGCAGTGGTCTATTTCTGGCAGCCCCCGTCGATTCAACTCGTGAAAGACATTGCCCCCGTGCCGCAATCGCTGCCGGTGCCCGTGCTGCCCAACCTGTCTCTGGTGCCCCAGCTGCTGTTGGGAACGCTCTCGGTGGGGCTGGTCGGCTTAATTCAGGGGGCCGGGGTCGGTAAAACCATTCCCAACTCTGACGGACGGTATGGCAAAGCCTGGCAGGATATTCTGGCCCAGGGGGTATGCAACCTGGGAGCTGGTGTGTTTCAGGGGATTCCGCTGGGCGGCAGCATTTCGGGCACTGCAATCAACATCAGCGCTGGAGCCGTATCGCGCTGGGCGGCGGTGCTGGTGGGGCCGCTGGTGATTCTGGCGGTGCTGGTGTTTGGCGAGGTTGTGGAACAGTTTCCCCAGCCTGCCATTGCGGCTTTGCTGGTGGTGGCAGGATTCAGTTCTCTAAAGCTGAAGAAATGGAACGATGTCTGGCTGACCGGATGGGTACCCCGCATCATCATGCTGGTCACTTTTGCGGCAACACTCCTCCTGCCGATTCAGCAGGCCGTCGTGCTGGGAGTAGTACTGTCTGTTCTGGTGCAAATTTACCGCTCCTCGCTGGATGTCCAGGTGAGGCAAATTCTGCCAACGGGGGGACAATTCTTTGAGGAACAACCCGCCCCCAGCCAGCTCGCTCCCAATGCCGTCACCCTGCTGCATATCTACGGCAGTGTATTCTATGCCAGTGCCGACATTCTACAAAAAGCACTCCCCTCGCCCTACAGCGCCAACCGATCGGTCGTCGTTCTGGGTTTACGAGGTCGTGACGAGATGGGCAGCACCTTTATCAATCTGCTGGAACGCTATGCCAGAGAACTGCGGAATCGCAACAGTAAGCTAATGCTGGCGGGCGTTGAACCCCATGCGGTTCAACAATTCACCAAAACAAGGCTCACGGATACGATTCCGCTCACAGATATTTTCTCTACCACTCCTACCCTGGGAGAATCGATGAAACGGGCCAACGCCGCCGCTGAAGAGTGGCTGGCGTCTTTTTGATAGAACGCCCTGGATCAGTAGGTCTGCTGTTGTGCGTCGATAAAGCACCAGAGCCACTGTTCTCCCAGTTCGGCAGAGCTGATCACCGGATGGCCTGTGGCCTCGAAGTGGCGGCGGGCATGCTGGTGTTGGGAAGAATCGCAGCAGAGCATTTTGCCACAGGTTTGACAGATGCGCAGGTGAACCCAGCGTCCGTTGATTTTCAAACAGTCTTCACAGCGAAACAGCGGAAAGTTCGATTTAGGGATCAGCTGCTCTGGTGTGAGGTCAGCGAGGTGTTGGCAGGACATAGGCAACGAGCCAAACAAAACTCTCTGATTTTAAGCCAGTTTCTGGCCCCCTGTTGCCTCACCTGTAACGGTTCTCCGCGACTGCTTATACCGCTAGACGCAAATCGAAATCCGCTTCTGGAATGATGGATTCTCTCTAAACAGCTGCCTATAGTGCGAATGCCGTTGGTGCAGGAGGCGTTGGAATGAGCCAAAGTCAAAACCAGAGTCAAAACCTGGGAGAGCAGGCGCTCAGTAAAGTGGCTGAAGTGGCAATCTCTAGCCAGTTGGATCAGGTAGAACAGGTGAATGTCGAAGTCAAAACCGACCCCCTGAAGCTGATGCAGGGCAAGCTGGAAGGCGTTTCGATTGCCGGTGAAGGCATGGTGGTGAAGCAGGATTTGCGGGCAGAGGCAGTTGGCGTCACTTTAGATTCGGTGGCAATCAACCCGATGAAAGCTGTGTGGGGTGAGATTGAGCTGACCGAGGCGCTGGATGCCCAGGCCCAGATTCTCTTGACCGAATCGGACATCAATCGGGCTCTGGCGTCAGACTACCTGCGGCAAAAAATGCAGCAGTTTGAGGTGAACCTGAACGGTCAGCCGACCATGTTTAGCATCCAGCAGGCTGCTGTGCAGCTCGAGCAACCCGGCCAAATCGGGATTAATCTCATCCTGCAGCCCCAGAACGAATCCCCCAAGCAAGTTTCTGCCGTGGCTAAGCCCTGTTTGAAGGACGCCGGACGCCGGATCGATCTGGAGATTCTTTCTGCCGAAGCTGAAGGTCTATCGCTTGAACTGATCATGGCGCTGTTTCAGGAAGTAATTGGCCTGCTGGATCTGCGCAACTTCGAGTTCAACGGCTCCCAGTTCCAGCTCCAAGATCTGGATATCCAGCCCCAGAAAATGCTGCTGCGCGGTGCCGTGACGATGGAGGCTGGTTCGATCACCGCAGCCCTGAACCAGGCTTCACAGGTTTGAGATGACCTGGGCAGCTTCCCGCCGGGGTGAGGGATTGCAGAGGCCAAGCCTTCTGGGAGCGCAGACCCCGGACTCCTATCACCCTCTAAATCATTGAACTGACTGATTTTTGTAAATTTTGGAGCCTAAATCATGACTCAATCATCCCCCAAACTACAGCCCAAACAAGAGCAGTCTCAACGTCCCGGTCTTGAATCGGAGATGACGCCAAGACCAGATTCGGGAATGGAGAACTATAAGGGCAGTGACAAGCTGCTGAACAAGGTGGCGCTCATTACCGGTGGCGATAGCGGCATTGGCCGAGCGGTGACAATTGCTTTTGCCAAGGAAGGGGCTGATGTAGCGATTGTATATCTGAATGAGCACGAGGACGCCCAGGCCACGCAGCAGGAAGTTGAACAGCAGGGACGACGCTGCATTACGATTGCCGGAGATATTGGCGACGAGCAGTTTTGCCAGCAGGCGGTTCAGGAAACCCTGAGCAAACTGGGCAAAATTGACATCCTGGTCAACAACGCTGCCGAACAGCATCCCCAGGAGAGCATTGAGCAGATCAGCGCCGAACAGCTAGAACGCACCTTCCGCACCAACATTTTCTCGATGTTCTACCTGACCAAGGCCGTTTTGCCCCACCTGAAGGAAGGCAGCGCGATCATCAACTCCACCTCTGTGACCGCCTACCAGGGTAGCCCCCAGCTCTTGGACTACTCGACAACCAAGGGGCAATTGTGGCCTTCACGCGCTCCCTGTCCCAGGCGTTAATTGAAAAGAAAATTCGCGTCAACGGTGTTGCTCCAGGTCCGATCTGGACGCCGCTGATTCCCTCTACTTTTCCTGCCGATAAGGTGGAAAGCTTTGGGGCACAGGTGCCGATGCAGCGGCCCGGACAGCCCAGTGAAATCGCGCCTAGCTATGTCTTCCTGGCCTCGGATGATTCGTCCTACATGGCGGGGCAGATTCTGCACCCGAATGGCGGCGAAGTCGTGAACGGCTAGGGTGAAAGAGCTAGATCAGCTAGAGCGGGCTAAACAGAACTAAACAGAACTAGACAGGGCATAGGTACTGCCAATCCTGTGCAAAGCCTGCTGGAGGTCTGGGGCATGCAGCCATCCCACAAATCCGGCGTAGAAACAGTCTCCGGCTTCATTGGCCACAAAGACGTAATCTACGCCGACGCGATTTTTATAAACCCGCAGGCTGCCACCGTCCTTGAGCTGGGTATGTATTTGGGCTCTGGGGAAATAGCGCCGATCGCAGTCCGTGATGCCGGGTACTTTTTGCAGCTGTTCGATAACTTCATGGGCCGTGACCGATTCGCCAATTTTGAAGTCTGCCCAGAAGTCGAGAATCTGGGCCGTGACTGTGGGGTGGTGGCGCAGGGCGGTGTGGTCGAGCGGCAGGCAGACAAACTGGGTCTTGGCGACGCGGGTGCAGGCCACCGGAACGGTACCGTCGCTGCCGTGCTGGATGTCGCCCGCAATCACTAGCGTGGGAATTTGGGCCGCGATCGCTGCGGCGATTGGCTTGCGGTTGGTCCCTAGATCGGCAGCAATGCCAATCCCCAACTCTAACGGATCGATCATCCGGCCCAGATCTGCCCCGCCTACGGGCGAGGCCACCAGCACCAGCGAATGCACCCTTGGCCACCATTCAGGATGGCGCTGCAATACCTCTAGCCAGATCAGGCCGCCCATAGAGTGACCAACAATTCGGAGGGCGTGATCCGGGTAGACGGCGATGGTGTCACGCGCTATGGTTTCGACCTGCTGAACGAGGGGCGCAATCCGAATCCAGGTCTGAACATAGCCCAAATCGGGTGCAATAATCAGCGCCTTATTGCCGACGAGCTGGCGGCCTAAATTGAGCATGGCGCGGTTGTCGTCGGCCCAGCCATGTTGGGCGAATAGCAGAAACGGGGCGGATAGCAGAGGGGATTTGGGAGATTCCATGGGCAAGATTCCAGCAGAAATTGAGTGACTAGCTCAGGCAACCTGGTTGGATAACTAGGCTGGAGATCTGGTCATGCCTCACTCTAAGCAATTGCCGCTGTTTAATGCGGTCTGGTGTGCGACTTTTCCGACTTGTCTACTTAGTCTCGTCTAATCAATCCTGCCCCTGCATTCTGTCTGTTTAACCCTGGCGACCCAGTCTGGCCGCACCGCCCAGCAGGAAAATCCAGACCAGGACGACGATCCAGTGAATTAACCCAATTACTAGCCAGGATTGGGTCAAGTAATAGGCAACGGTACAGGTCAGGCCCAGCAGCGTCGTCAAGACCAGAAAGTTGGGGTCAAAGAAGGTGGGAAACCCGGCGCGGTATAGAAATCTGGCGTTAAGCGGATGATAGACCACAAACAGCGCCAGACTGAAGCTGGCCCAGGCCCACCAGACGGCAGGGTTGAGGGAGGTGCCGGGGTAGGCCAGCAGCAGGACGCGAAATAGCAGCTCTTCTCCCAGGGCCGGAAACAGCAGCAGTCGCAGGGCAAGACCCAGATGGAGCAGAATTGGCCGGGTTTGGGCCGATGGGTTGGCCGTCCCGGTTGGCTGTCTAGACCGAACCGGCAGCTTCAGGAAGCCGCTGCCCAGCCCCAGAGGCAGAGCGACGGCAGCATAGGTCAAAAGCGCGATGCCCATGATGCGCCAGTCCTGCCCCGACAGCAGCCGGATCGAGCCCAGGGTGCGTTCGAGTAGGAGCGACAGCAGCGGCAGGTTGCCCACTGTCCAGACGCCAAACTGACGGGTTGGGGCAATCGGAAAAATATCTGGATCTTGGCCGCCCACCTGATTGGTGCGCAGAAACCAGAGCTGGGCCTGGTGCCGCAGAAATACCAGACTCAGATCGTCCTGAGTGCCACGCGGCAGGGCGGTTCGCCAGCTCGTCAGGCCCGCCAGAATATTCCGAGGGCCGGAGGCGGTATGGGCAAACTGGCCGGTGCCGGTCAGGACGCGGGCGTTCTGCTGCCAGTCTTCTCGGACAATGCCCAGCGGCATCAGGGTGCGCTCTAGCTCTTGCCCCAGGGCCACCAGATCTTGAAAGCGACGGGCGTCTGGGCTATCGGCATGGTCGGCTGGCCAGGTCTGGATCGGGGGGGATTGGGATACCTGCTCTTGCAGCCGTTGAATCGTGATAAACAGCGCCTGATTGGAATCCTGGACACAGGAAGTAGCCGGAGTCACCAAGGCTCCACCCGTGCCGTCGCCGACCCGATAGCGGGCGGTAATAATTTGCAGCTCCCGAAGCAGGGTTTGCAGCGGCGACAGGGTGACTTCGCCGAACCGGTAGTCCTGCAAAATATCCAGGTTGATCAGCACATCCGATACGGGCCGGGTGGCCAGCCAGCCCGACTGGAGGCTGCCCATAAATGTGGCCCAGGACTGGCTGCCCGAAATGATGCCTTCGATATTGGAGCCGTAGACCTGCTCGTAGGTTAAGTCAAACTGGAGTTCGTCGGCCAAGGGTTCGCGGATGATCTGGGCCACGCCATAAGCAAAATGTCCCGGCACCGTCCCGACCAGCGGCGGTTCGCCCCGCAGCCCGCCCCTGCCGCCAAACAGGTGCATCAACAGAAATTGCTGGCCCTCCTGCCACTGGCTCAGGTCTGGATTGCCCGAGGCGCTTGGGGCGAGCAGCGCGGTTTGCAGGCTGCCTTTGCGCTGTTTGGTGTCGGCCCAGTTGTCCTGATGGATGTAGTGCCCAATCGCCCGATTGCCCGAAATCACCTGCTGGGGCCGCAGCTGCACCAGGGACCGGGGCTGGAGCGCCTGCACCGTGAACAGTCCGGCCTCGTCCTCTGCCCCAAACAGATACCAGCCCTCGCGGCCCGCCTCCGACTGGACCAGATTGCGGGGGGTAGAGTTGAACAGACCAATCTGGCTGCGGGGCTGCTGGGGAATCCGCACGGTTTCGGTGGGGCCGTCAAACTGGCGCGTCTTGCGGTTGTAGTGCTGGACGCGAAACAGCTCGCTGGGGCAGGGCGGGGCACCGGGACAGGCGGTGGGCAGGGCGTCTGCGGCATCTGCTGGGGTTTCCCGGATCTGCACCAGCGTGTAGTAGCGTCCGGTGCGCTGGATTGGCGGTTGGGAGATGCGCAACACTGGGGCGGTTGAACCAGCTGCCTCGACTGCGACCTGGGCCAGCGACACGATCACATCGTCCTGCGGGCGAGCCCCGGCCAGCGACTGCAAAGGACCAACCCGATGCCCATTGAGGCGGGTGGGGTGGAGGTTGCCTTTGGCCAGGCTGGCTTCGACCTCCGGCGTGAAGGCCACCGATCGCGTCAAGCGAGCCACCTGGGGCAGCAGTTCGGTTTGCCAGGTCAGCTTCAGCCGCTGGCCCACGAGAGACTGGTAGGAGGCCGGAGCCTGGTAGACTTCGAACTCGACCCAGTCCGGTTCAACACTGCTGGCTTCAGCTGTCGGGAGGTCAGGCAGAATCAGCCGACCCAGCCAGTCTGCCACGGGGCGGTACTGATCGGCAGGCAGGGTTTGAGAGAGGGGGTAGAAGCTGGGCTGGTTAAACGGCGCGGCTGCGTTTGGGGAGGCTGCGACCGTGGGAGAGGCCAACTCCACCCAGACTGCTACCAGCAGGGCAATCAACCCTACCCCCAGCCTTCTTGGTGCGCTGTCGCGAAGCCACCTGTAACCAGTCATGTAACGAATCCCGCTGTCTGCCTGTCTCATCCCGATATCCTGCCTCTGTTCAGATGCGCTGTCTTCAGATTTCCCACACAATAGTCCCGGTCCCGGATTTATAGCGCCTTTTGTCTCAGGCGAAGACTTTGGGCAGACTGCTCCTAAACGGGAGGGCAGCTCGATCTAATCTTCTGAAATTGTTCCGAATGGCGAGTTCATGGAGATGTGCAGGCGTTTGGCCTGTTTCTGCGCTGGGCGCAATATTCTACGAAATGTGAATCTTCCGCACAAACCCTGAAAACTATGAATCAACGATTTGCATTACCCCTCCTAGTCGCCGCTTCTGCAATTGGTATTGCTGCTCCGAGTTTTGCTCAGGGTGTACCTCAGAGCCACAAAATCGTCAGCAAGGGCCAGGTAATCCATCCGGTTGTCAAAGAAGATATTGTGCTCAAAGATACGCTGATGAATATCTTTGCAATCGAGGATGACGGTTCGATCTATGGCGACGATGGGACAATGATCGGTCGTATCGATCCGGATGGCTCGATCTACAGCGGGGGCGGCGAATATATTGGCCGCATCGATCCGGATGGCTCAGTTTACAGTGAAGTGCCCCCTTGTGGGGACGGAGTCCCCACACCCCTCGTTCTATGCAGGCTCACAGAAAATTGGTATGAGTTCTCATTGCCTCAATCTACTTGGTACAACAAGCCTCTACCAACGTTTGTAGATGCGTTAGCTTTAGTGCGTCAGCGCTTGTGGCAAGCTCGACTTTTTCATCCTCTCGCTGAAAAACCGATATGGCAAAAACACCAGAAGCCCTGTTAGACTGCCGGTTCAGCCTACTTGTGCTACGCTGCCTAATTGAATAAAGTCGAGCTTAGTCCAGAAGGGGCGATTGCAAAAAATCGCCCTTATAGAAAGAGCGATCTGTCTCTATTGCGATCTCTATTGCGATTCAAAACCAGTTGGCTAGCTTCAACTAGTCCAACTCAAATTAACCCAGCGGTACAGTCGTGAGCTGCACCCCCTTGAGGGTGGCCAGCAGATCATCTCCCTTGCTGACCAGGGTGTCGTTGCCGCTGATTCTGGTCGTCAGCGCATCGGTTGCGGCCAGCCCTGCCCCCCGCCGAATCACATCATCCGAGCCGAAGTTATAAATCGTGGCCGAACCCTCGCCCGCATCCAGGATAAAAGTATTCTTGCCCACACCCCAGACATAGACCATGTCGTTCCCCAAGCCAGCGGTGATCCGGTTATTTCCGGCCCCGGCATAGATCAAATCATCGCCAGCCCCCGCGACAATCTCATCGTCCCCTGCCTGGGTTGAAACCGTATCGTTTCCGCCTCCGGCTAGCACGATATTATTGCCGCCATTCACGACCACCAGATCGTTTCCGGCCCCGGCATAGATCAAATCATCGCCTTCGCCAGCATAGACCTTGTCGTTACCCGCACTGGAGTAGGCCGTGTTGTCGCCACCGTTCATGTAGAAGGTGTCGTCGCCGATGCCAGCATAGAACAGGTCGTCATCCTCGCCGCCGTGGATCACGTTATTGCCGTTGTTCGCATAGATGTAGTTAAGCCCCTCACCGGCATAGATGATGTCGCTCTCGGCTCCCGTATAGATCACGTCATCGCCAGCGGTACCGTTGATCACGCCGCTTTGTAGCGGTTTCTCGGTCGAGCCCGTCACGGCAGCCAGCATGGTTTGGTAGATCTGGCTCTGATCTACATGGCCCGGCAAGCCCGGAATATCGAACCCATAGCTTTTGTGGCTCTGGCCAACCAGGCCATCCAGCACCGCTGATCCAGCCCCCTGGTAGTACACCGGCACCGGACGGTTGGAGTGGTTGCCCCAGCCGTATTTCACCGACGCATCCGATCCCCAGAACTGGCCCGCTTCAGCCGGATTGTTGGCGCTGGTCAGAACCTCTGCTCCCTTGGTAGATAGCAACTCTGGATAGTTGCCGTTCAGGGTGAGGTAATGATCGTGATCCGCCGTCACAACCAGCAGGTTCTTCTCCCAACCGCCGTTTGCCTCAATCCACCAGATCACGGAGGCAACCGCGTTGTCAAAGGCCAACATGTTGCCAATCAGGTTGTCGATGTTGTTGTCGTGGGCGGCCCAGTCTACGTCACCCCCCTCGATCATCAGCCAGAAGCCGTCCTGGTCTTTGCTCAAAACTTCCAGGGCTGCATCGGCCAGCTCCTTCAGCGTCGGGTTTTCGTTGCGCTCTCGGGCAATGAACTGGGCGTCGGTTTCGCCGGGCTGGAGCGGTCGCACCGTATCTGGATTTTTGCCCTGGGTGCTGAACAGGCTGAAGTTGTCGAATCCGGTCGTGCTGTAGTCGCCGTTGGCCGAGGCGGTTGGCAGGTTGCCGTTTTGGCCTCTTGCCCCATACAGCCCCAGCAGGCGGTCGCCCCGGTTGGGATCGATCTGGACCGCCGTCTGGGCCAGCTTGCTGGCAGCGTTGGCTTCTCGCTCCAGGAAGGTATAGCCGTAGCGGTTGCTCAGGGGATTGCTGCTGAGATACTGATAGGTATCGTCCGTGATGAAATCGAAGGTCCGGGGCGGTTCAACCCCGGCAGGCAGCGGATCTTTCGTGTTGGACAGGGGATGGCCGCCGCCCAGCAAAACAGTGGGCTGATAGATCCGCAGTTCCTGCTGCAGAATGCTGTCCAGATCGGGAAACTCCGAGTCATATTTGGCCCGGCGGTTCACCGCTGCCGCTGCCGCCCCCGGCGTAGCGTGATCAATCGGCACCGAACTCACCAACCCGGTCGATTTGCCGTTCAGCGCCGCCGTGGTCAGAATCGTTTCCAGGGGCTGCTCATAGATATCGACGCCAATTGCGTTGTTGTAGCTCTTGACGCCCGTGTAGAGCGTGGTTGCTGTGTTGGCCGAGTCGGGGTAGCTGGCCTTGATGTATTCCTTGTCAAACCCAGGGCTAATCGGCCCACCATAGTAGGACGGGTCCCAGGGCACAACTCCGCCCCGCGTTGGATCGTAGCCCACCAGATTTCCCTTAGCACCACTGCTCACCAGCGCCCCGCCCGAAGCCGTAGTGCCGGGGTTGAACGCCGGACTAAAGCTAAACCCTGGACGCACCGGACTGCCTGCTGTCACTGCTTCCGAGCCATCCAGGGCCGAATTGCCGGTGCTAAATACCCCCTTGCTGTCAGCAACAGTCGTGCCGTAGGTGGTGGCCAGCGTGTAGTTAGACAAATTCTGGAAACTCAGTCCCGTCCCCTTGCCCTGGGTATAAAAATCGCTCAGACTGCCGCCAGTTTTACCGACTTGCAGCTGTTTGTAAATCGCGGCGGCCCGAGCCATTTCCCAGCCCATACCGTCGCCAATCATCAGAATGACGTTTTGAGTCATGGTAGATTAATCCTAGAATGAATGCTAATGGTTAAGAATACTTACTTGAGATCACATCTCAAGGCAAGCTCAAGACGACTCAGGAAGCGGAATTTCGCGACCGCCCTGTTATATCAGCTGCGTTCCAAAACAGCGTTACTCGAACAGCAAAACTGTGTTCTGCTTCAGACCTTCGGTTCGCTCATGCAATCTACACCCAAATTCTCCAGAACCTTAGCACTCACATCCCCATTAGATCACGTCGGGCAGAATACATTGGCCGCTAAAATGTCTTAAATAATACTTAATTCTGAATTCACACCGACAATGTAAAGTAGCATTTCTTGATTGTTGTCAAATTCTAACTTTGGTTAAGACTTCTTCAATTTACCGAGGGTTTCCACAGGGTTTAGCGCTTGTCTTCGCCCATCTTTGACAGACTTGCGCGGCTTTTGTATCCTAGGAGCTTAGCGCTTCATCCAGGTTTCTCAACGTGAGTCGATACTTCTTTCAAGCGGCCTTCAGTGTAGGAATCGGTTTAGGGATCGGTGTAGGAATCGATTGGGGGACTGCCCTCAGCGCCTCTGCCCATAGCGTCGATGTCACCAAAGACGTGGCCGGAACCTGGCACATCGAACCCGACCATCAGCCCAGGGCTGGCGAAACGGCCCAGGTTTGGGTTGCCCTCACCCGCAAAGGTGGCGAACTGCTGCCGTTCGAACAAACCAACTGTAGTCTGGGCGTCTACGACATGCCCCGCAACCCAAGCGATGCCCCGATCCTGCAACCCTCGCTGCGGGCAATCAACGCCGAGCAATATCAGAGCATTCCGGGGGCCGATGTTGTCTTTCCCGATACGGGCCTCTACCAGGTAGAGCTAGACTGCCAGCCCAGTGCTGGAGCCCCTGAGTTCGCACCCTTCAAAATGCAGTACGACGTGACGGTCGCCTCCGGTTCTGGCCGGTCTGTTGCAGAGTCTACCGCTGGAGCCGCCCAGTCTTCGCCCAGTGCTGCCAGTCCAGGTGTTGCCAGTCCAGGTATTGCTAGCCCCAGTGCCGCCAACCCCAGTGCCGCCAGCCCAACTTCTAGCCCAATCGCCAGCCCGTCAACCTTGCCGATCGAAGTTCCCGTTCCGGGCAGTTCCCCGACCGCAGCTAATCCCGCTACAGCCAGTCCAGATGCGGCTGCTCCCCACAGTTCGGCCCTCTGGGTACAGCTGGTGGGGTTGGGGATGGGTGCAATGGCCGCCCTGATCCTGTTGGGCATGGTTGGACGACTGTTCAGGGGCAAAGGCTGATTGCCCGCCCGAATGAAAATCCTCAGTCAAGCTTTAGCTCAAGGGCAACAGCAGTTGGGCTGCTCCCGGCTCTGTCATTGCCTCCCCAATTGGAACTACAGACCTCACAGGCAGGGCTCCCTCATGTTCCAACAGCCAGCGCTTGCGCTCCAGTCCACCCGCATAGCCCGTCAGATTGCCGTTCGCCCCAATCACCCGATGGCAGGGCAGCACAATCGAGATCGGGTTAAGCGAATTGGTCAGGCCCACGGCGCGTGAGGCCGATGGTTTACCCAACCGCAGGGCCAGCTGACCGTAGGTGAGCGTTGTGCCGACTGGAATCTCGCGCAGGGCCAGCCAGACCTGCTGCTGAAAGGCCGTGCCGCCTGTGCTGACCGGAATCTGATCCACAATAGAGTAATCCCCGTCTAGGTAGGCCAATATTCGCTCGCTAATTCCAGTCTTAGTCTGGGATTCGTTCAGCCTAAATTCTCCAAACCGTTTACCCAAAAATGCCAGCGTGCGTGTTTCATAGCCCGCAAACTCCAGACCGCAGAGGATGTCTTGACCGTTGATCTGGTCGGTAATCAGCAGAATTGTACCAATCGGGGAGTTGAGCTGGTTCAGGGTCAGGTCTTTCATGGATTTTGGGCCACTTGGGTTGAGATTGCTTTTAAGTCATTTCAGAGTTGGGTCATTTCAGATTCAGGGCTGGACTAGCTGAGCGCCAGACTAGCGCTCGCCTACGGGAAAACTACCCTACCCGGTCTACCTGCTGGACTGCCTGCTGAACTGCCAAATTCTGGCTCTGCCATAAACTCTCGCTCTGCCAAAGGTACAGGGCCGCGTAGGCTCGCCAGGGCCGCCAAGCCTGGGAGCGGTGCAGCAACTCAGCCTTGGTGACAGGCTGACCGAGCTTGGCCATCGCCCTCAACAGCCCCAGATCGCTAGCCGGAAAGGCGTCCGGCTCTCGCAGTGCCCGCATGGCGATATAGCTCGCAGTCCATCCGCCAATACCGGGCAGGGCCGTCAGGTGCGCACCTTCCAGATCGGCATGTGTCAGAAAATCCGGGTCAGCGGCCACCCGAACTGCCAGGGCATTGATCGCTTTGCTGCGCTGGGCGGTGAGGCCAATTTGGGTCAAATCTGCCTCGGCCAATCGCTCGGGGGTGGGAAAAACCGAGGTCAGGTCCGCCGCCTCTTGCTGGAGCGGTTCGCCGTAGGTCTGCACCAGTCGTCCGGCCAGTCGGGTCGCGGCAGCCACCGTCACCTGCTGGCCCAAAATCGCCCGCACCGCCAGCTCAAACCCATCCCAGCATCCGGGAACCCGTAGGCCAGGCAGCGCCTCAACCAGAGGAGCGAGGGTCGGATCGGTGCCGAGCTGGGCCGCAATCAGGCCGACGTTGGCCCCCAGGTCAAACAGCTGGCGCAGCCGCTCCACAATCTGACTCAGAGCCCCAATCTCGGGAAACTGGATCTGGGCCAGCAGATAGGGCGCGTCGGGCAGAGGCCGGACTTCCACGACCCCCTGCTGCCCTGCCAGGGCGATCGAGCGCCGATAGGCCGAGGGCGTGATCGTCTCGATGCCAGCCGTGACGCGGGGCTGTAAAAACCGCACCAGGGCATCCCAGGCGTAGGGCGGGTCGAACGGCAGCTTAATTTGAATCAGGGACTGGCCTGCCGGTGGCGCTGGTGTTTGCAGCTTGCGCAGCTCGCGGGGCGCTTTCTGGTAGGTGGTCTGGATGGCGGTGTTAAATCGGCGCACGCTGCCAAATCCGGCGGCCATGGCGATATCGGTGATCGGCAGGCTCGTCTCGTCGATCAGCTGTTTGGCAAACAGAATCCGGCGGGTCTGGGCCACCGCGACTGGCGTTACGCCCAAATGCTGGATGAACAGCCGCCGCAAATGCCGTGCCCCCATGCCCAACCGCTGGGCCAGCGCTTCCACCGTGCCGTCGTCCAAGGCTCCTGCCCCGATCAGCCGCAGCGCCCGATTGACGCTAGACGCCGTGGTCAGATAGGTAGTCAGGTCAGGCGACAGCTCGGGCCGACAGCGCAGACAGGGCCGAAAGCCAGCCGCCAGCGCAGCCGCTGCCGAATTGAAAAACTGGCAGTTCTCAAACTTGGGCGTCGGGGCCGGACAAACCGGACGACAGAAAATTTTGGTGGTGCGCACTGCCGTGAAGAACCGCCCGTCGAAGCGCCGATCGCGAGTTTGTAAAGCTCGATAGTAGGTGTGGTTGATCATGGCTTTAGGATAGTCGCCCTACCCCAAAATCACTCGCCGTTTTCGGACCTGTACCTGCCCAGCGCCCAAATTCAGCGTTAGGCTCAGGAGCAGCCCTACTGTCGCTCCACCGCCCGCAGAATCGCCAATGTCGCCACTAGCCCAATGAAATGGGCCATGATCGTATTGGTGTTGGCCTGAACCAGGAAAATATCGAGCGGGTTGATGAACCGCTGGAAGTTGCCGCTAAAAATGCCGATGCCCTGGGCAAACGACTTGGCCACCAGCGACCCGACAATCGCCTGGGCTCCCAGAATCGTCAGCAGCATCCCCACCAGGTTGATCCCCAGGCCAATGTAGAGCGCCTGGAGCGCCGCCCCCCGCTTGGGCCGGTCTTGAGCGCTGCGCAGCTTGCGAGAGAGCCGCGTATAGCGAAACGCCCAGTAGGCTCCGGCGAACAGGGCCAGCAGCCCCAACACTGCCAAAAACAAGCCTGCTCCCGTACCGGGATTCACCCCGCCGCTGGGCACAGGCACCGCTCCGGGCACCGGGGCAACTGGTTGGGTGGCCGCTGCCCCAAAGCTACCCGCCGCAAACAGCAGCACCACGCCAGACACGACTGCCAAAACAATCTGCGTCCAGAAGCTGATCCAGCCCCCGAAGCGAAAAGCGGTCGCGACGCGACGCAAAGCTGGCGGAAGAGAATTGGAATCGGTAGGGTTTGCCATAGGTTCTGACCCAAAGAAAAGCCGCAGGCTAATGCGAGTAACAGTGCTGATGCGAGTAACAGTAACAGATCAGCCCACTATTTGAGGCTGATTATTCCAGGCTAATGCAACCCCGGCAATCTGCGTCATGCTCCGGCAAAAAGCCTGACAAACAAAAAGCCTACTACCGCCTGGCCCGTCGCCGCCAATAGACCGCCAGACCGCAGAGCAATACCAGACCCATTGCTCCAGCCAGCGGATTGCCGTCGATGCCAGTTACCCAGGCGGGGACTCGTCCCGTGGGTGCGGTCAGCTTGCCCACCTGGATCAGGTAATAGCCCCAGACCAGACCCGCGTGAAACCCAATCGGCAGACCCAACCGACCGGGCTGGGTGATTAAACTCACGGAAGTGCGTCGCTGGCTGCGGGTGGAACGCTTCATCCAGACCAGAATCAGACCCAGCAGCACCAGCCCCGGAAACTGGGGAAAGCTGCGAATCACTTCAGGCAGCGGCCTGAGAAAATGCAGCACTGCAAACAGCAGACTGCTTGCCCCCAGAGCCACCGAGGGGCCATAGTCGCGCTCCAGCTCATCCAGAATCCAGCCCCGAAACACCAGCTCCTCGGCCAGCCCCACGCCCAGCCCCACGCCCAGCCCTTCCAGCAGCACCCGACCAAACTGAACAGCCTGGGGAGACTGCCAGCCAATCCAGCCCACCAGCCCCTGGAGGACAAACGGCAGCAGCAGGCTAGTCAGGCCCAGCCCCAACCCGATCAGGCATTCGCGCCCGTTCGTCCTGTTCCAAACCAGGCCATAGG
>JBJTUI010000727.1:0-5943 GCA_046080625.1 Elainella sp.
GGGCGAATTCATGCGGCTGACGCGGGGCGACGGCATCATGAACCACAGCTTCCTCGACTACCGCCCGATCATTGGCGATGTCGATACCCGCCGCAACGGGGTGCTGATCTCGTTTGAGGAAGGTACAGCCACCTTCTACGCTATGAAAAACGCCGAAGACCGGGGCGTCTTCTTCATCACGCCGGGCACCAAGGTCTACAAGGGTATGATTGTTGGCGAACACAACCGACCCCAGGATCTGGAGCTGAACGTCTGCAAAACCAAGCAGTTGACCAACCACCGGGCCTCTGGCGGGGAAGAGCTGGTGCAGCTGCAAACCCCGGTAGATATGAGCCTGGAGCGGGCTCTGGAATATATCGGCCCCGACGAGCTGCTGGAAGTGACGCCCGCCTCGATTCGGCTGCGCAAGCTCTCGAAGAAGCTGGCCAAGCGCTAGTCTGATGCTGAAACTTCGACTCTAGAGATCACTCGGCTCACTTAGAGCAAATTAACCTAAAATGCCCAAAAGGAAAGAGGCTCAGGCAATCCTGGCCTCTTTTTTACCGGTTCTAAACAGAGCACTTAAGTGGGTAGGCTCAATTAAATGGCACACCGAAATTCCGGGTTTCGGCTACGCTCAACCCTCTTCCAGCGAGTATTTGAGCATTGAGCGTAGAGTTCGGCGAGGCTCACTCGAGCCGTCGTATAGCCTGCGGCATCCAAGAAAGGCGAAGCCTGCCGGAGGCATAATGCGTCTTTGAAGTAATCCAGCCCACCTACTTAATGAGTGTGGGCTTTAGCCGGGTGTAAGCTTCAATCACAGTGGGTAGCGTGTCTGTAAACTGCGAGATAGTGGGCCAGCAGCTTTTTGGCTTCCCGTTCGGAAGGCAGACGATGCCGCGACATAAACAAGAAAGGTTTGACCCGGCTGTCGTTTTTAGGGGCAGGTTCCCAGATGCTCAGCACTACGCTGCCTTCGTGAGTCGTGATGTTGTATTTGAGATGCGGTGGGTCAGGACACTGCATCGAAAGATTTGAGGGTGGGAGCAGATAGTCGGCCTTGAGCGAACCACTGAAGGGCGATTCGCTGATTGGCTGAGCTTCCGCTTGAGGAGCAACTGAACGCAAATGTTGATCAGGTTGAACTGCAATCATGTCGTACACACCTAACTGAAACAGCACGGAAAACGGTTTGTTGGCAAACTCAGGCTAAAAACCTGGATGAGCTGCTAAAGCCGTTTAGGGCTGCACATGGTTTCGTTCACTCTGGCACCTGGTTTTTGCAGTCGATTATCTACAGGTGGCTGTCGGCCCAGATGATGTTGGCCCAGATGATTGTTTGGATAAATAATCCGCACCAGCAACTGCCCACACAAGCAATAGCCAGCATAAGCAACCGTCTGCACAAACCTCCAGCGCAAACTTGCTAGTGACGGGTCATCTGTTTTCCGGTTCAGCCACCGGATACAATCGACTCGCTAATTCATTTGCTTGGCCTAACTTGCAGTTGGTTCCACCCCAGACCCCACCCGACGATAACTGCCCGGTGTCCATTGGTGAGGGGGACTCTAGCCGCCAACCGCAAACAGCGCCATGACCAACACCGACAGGAGCAGGCCAGGGCTAAGCATGAGAATTAGCGTAAAAAGCTCGTTGAGTTCCATAATTTTCTCCTTGTTGCGTGAGATCGCTGAGAAAATCATTTAGCACAGGAACACACTTTATATTGTCTGCTTCAGGGCAGATTTATGCAACTGAGCCGGGTTCGAGTTTTACCAGTCTGGCTGTATCTTGAACAACTCAGTAAAATTGACTACTCCTGCTTACACAGGCAGACCCCGCCGAACCGGACAATTTACGCATTTGCTTCTCCAGCTAAAATAGATGCCTCAACTGTCGGTTAGCCAATACCCTGCCTCAAGATCAGCTATGCTCTGAAATCTCCCTCAGGCCTCGAAGCGCCCCAAACTGCAAGAAAGTATCCCCCCTGTCTGCCATGACCCCATCGTCAGAATTGCCCCGGTCTGCCCGCTGGCAGCGTCAGCTCACGCCCTATCTGTTTCTGCTGCCCGCCCTGCTGATCCTCAGCCTGACCGTGTTCTACCCGGCCTTGCGTGCCTTTGCGCTCAGCTTCATGCGCTACGAGTACGACATCACCCAGCCGCCCGTCTGGGTCGGATTCGAGAATTTTCAGCGGCTGCTGGCCGATCCGGTGTTCTGGCGAACGCTGCGGAATACGGTGGTCTACCTGATCGGTGTGGTGCCCGTGCTGGTGATCCTGCCTTTGGGCCTGGCCATCCTGGTGAACCAGCGGCTGCCGGGAATTCGCTGGTTTCGGGCTGCCTACTATGTGCCCGTCGTGATCTCCATGGTGGTCGCGGGCATCGCTTGGCGCTGGCTCTATGCCGAAACCGGCCTGTTTAACCAGGTGCTGCGCGCCCTGCGGCTGTCGGAGGATGGCATTCCCTGGCTTACCAGCCCTCGGTTTTCCCTGTTCAGCGTCATGCTGGTGACGATCTGGAAAGGCTTGGGGTACTACATGGTGATCTACCTGGCCGGGCTGCAGGCCATCCCGGCAGATCTCTACGAAGCTGCCGCCATCGACGGGTCAGACGACTGGCGCAAGCACTGGGATATCACTGTGCCGCTGATGCGTCCCTATCTGTTTCTGGTGGCGGTGATCTCGGCGATTTCGGCCACCAAGGTGTTTGAAGAAGTGTTCATCATGACCCAGGGCGGCCCGCGCAGCAGCTCCAAAACCCTGGTCTACTACGTTTACGAAAGTGCCTTCCAGGATCTGGAGATCAGCTACGCCTGTACGATTGGCCTGGTGATGTTTCTGCTGATTCTGGTGCTGTCGATGATTCGCCTCAGCCTCAACCGCAGGGCGGGGACTGATTTGAGTTTGTAAGTAGCTGGGCTTGATTAATAGGTTGCATCTACCTACTTGGCTAAAGTTTGCTGGAGCTGAAGTTTGCTGGAGTTAAAGTTTGCTGAAGTTAAACTCACCGGAGGCCATGTCCGACTGGTTCTTCCCCTACCCGCCCCTGCTCGGCGGCACCCTGATCAAACGCTACAAGCGCTTCTTTGCCGAGATTCTGCTGGATTCGGGCGAGACGGTTGTGGCCCACTGTCCCAATACTGGCCCCATGACCGGCATCTATCACCCCGGCTGTCCGGTGATGGTGTCCCAGAGCGCTAACCCCAACCGCAAGCTGGCCTATACCTGGGAGCTGATCCAGGTGCCAGCCCCGGCCCCGATCTGGGTCGGCACCAATACGGCCCTGCCCAACCTGGTGATCAAATCGCTCTTGACCAGCTCCCTGCTGCCCCTGGATGCGGGCCAGTCCTACAGCGTTCGCAGCGAGGTGCCCTACGGCAGCGACCTCAGCCCCAAGGACGGCAAAAGCCGGATTGACTTTCTGCTGACGCCCGTCGATTCTGGCCAAAAGCCAATCTATATTGAGGTGAAAAACACGACCTGGACCCAGCAGGTGGGCGATGCCCAGGTGGCCCTCTTTCCCGACACGGTGACGACGCGGGGCCAAAAGCATCTGCTTGAGCTGACCGAACTGCTGCCCAATGCCCGAGCCGTAATGCTCTATTTCATCAATCGCGGCGACTGTGCTAGCTTTGCGCCGGGCGATAGCGCCGACCCCCGCTATGGCGAACTTTTGCGTACAGCGGTTGCCCAGGGGCTGGAGGTCTGGCCCTGCCGGTTTGAGGTGACGCCCGCCGGATTGCGCTACCTGGGGCTGGCTCAATTACAGCTATAGAGAGGCTTCTGGGGCATAGTTTGAGGGCTGGTTCAGGTCATATTACGTTGTTTAAAGTTTTTTAGGGTTTTGCTGAACTGGGTAAAACCGCTGCTGTAAACTGGATTTCGATTAGAGAAACACTCACAAACAGGTTGCTGTAAGAGTTTGACAACTTCTGCTTAAGGTCATTTCTATAGACGCCTCTGGTTTCTGGGGGTTGTTCGTGGCTATTTCCTGAACGCCTGTCAAAACTTGAGCTGTAGCCGTTAATATCTCGTCGTTTGGAGCCGCTATATCAATGTCTCACTCAGTTAAAATCTACGACACCTGCATCGGATGCACCCAGTGCGTTCGGGCTTGTCCGACTGATGTACTAGAGATGGTTCCCTGGGACGGCTGTAAGGCTGGCCAAATTGCCTCGTCGCCTCGCACAGAAGACTGTGTAGGCTGCAAGCGGTGCGAAACGGCCTGCCCCACAGACTTCCTGAGCATTCGGGTGTATCTGGGCGCTGAAACAACGCGCAGCATGGGTCTAGCCTACTAGGCTTGCGCTGTATCCCAGACATCCCTATTGATTAGACTTGGGGGGCAACCGTCCCCTTTTTTGTGCTTTCTTTTGTGCTTCCTAGGCTGACCTGGGGGCAACCCGCGCGAGAACCGTATGACTCTTGACTTTTGGGCAAAGACGAGCGGCACCTGGATCAATGCTGCCACAGTGCTGCTCGGCACCGGGCTGGGGCTGCTGCTACAAGGTCGGCTGCCTGTGAATATGCAGCAGGTGATTACCCAGGGGCTGGGGTTGATTACTCTGTTTGTTGGCCTGAGCATGGCGGGCAGCGTCAACAAGGTCGGAGGCCGAATTGATGGCGTGATTCTGGCCCTGTTGGCCATCGTGATCGGCGGGCTGCTGGGCGAATGGTGGCAGGTAGAGGCGCGGCTGGAGGCGGTCGGCAACTGGCTGAAGCAGCGATTTAAGGGCAAGGGCAGCTTTACAGAAGGCTTTATGGCGGCCAGCCTGCTGTTTTGCGTTGGTCCCATGACCCTGATTGGCAGCCTCAACAACGGCCTGACCGGAAACAACACGCTGCTGCTGCTCAAGGCGGTGATGGATGGTTTGGCCTCGATTGCCCTCACCAGCAGCTTTGGGATTGGCGTCGGGTTTTCGGTGCTGATTATTCTGGTCTACCAGGGGGGCGTATCGCTGGCCGCCGGGCTGCTGGCCCAAACCCTGCCCGACCCGGCCTCTTCGCCAGTCGTGCTGCTGATCACGGGCGTTGGCGGTCTGATGATTTTGGGGCTGGGGTTCAACCTGCTGGAAGTGGCTCGGGTGCGGGTGGCCTCCCTGCTGCCTGCCCTGCTGCTATCGCCGCTGCTGGTCTGGCTAAACCAACAAATTAGCTAAAGGGGACAATTATGAACCCCAATGATTTGCTCTGTCTAAAAGACGCGATTGGGTTTAAGGCCGCTTGAGTTTAGACAAAAACCACCGCACAATGCAGGAGAAGCCAACAGCACTCAGAGTAACTCAGAGTAAAGGAGCAAATCCAATGTCTACATCCCCTCCTGCACCAATTCGGGTGCTGATTGTGGAAGATGACCCGATGATGCAGCTCGGCCTTGAGCAATCCCTGTCCAACGCGGCTGATATCACGGTAGTAGGGCAGGCTGACGATGGCTACACGGCGGTTGAGGTGGCCCAGCGGCTGCGTCCCGATGTGATCGTGATGGATATTGGGCTGCCCCGTCAGGATGGCATTGCCGCCACCCAGCAGATCAAAGCGGCCCAGCCCGATGTGCATGTCGTGATGCTGACTTCCCACACGACTGAGAATGAAGTGATTGGAGCGCTGTCTAGCGGAGCCGATGCCTACTGCGTCAAGGGCACTAGCGTTGACCGGCTGCTGACGGCAATTCAGGCGGCCTATGAGGGGGCTAGCTATCTCGATCCTCAGGTGGCGCGTCAGGTAATGGAACACCTCAAGCCCGCCGCCAGCGCTGAGGCTAATGTGGTGGGCCAGTTGTCCCAGCGGGAGCTGGAGGTTTTGAAGCTGATGGTGGAAGGGCTGAGCAATCCCGAAATTGCTGCCCAGCTTTACCTCAGTCCCAACACAGTTAAAACTCACGTGCGAGGCATCATGAATAAGCTGGCGGTTGACGACCGGGTACAGGCAGCAGTTGTGGCGCTACGAGCTGGCCTGGTCTAGGG
>JBJTUI010000728.1:0-3249 GCA_046080625.1 Elainella sp.
GACAGGACTCTAGGCCACGCTCCGAGGGAAGTTCACGGTTAAATTTGGAGTAATAAAACTGGGGCGCTAGGATTCGAACCTAGGAATGGCGGGACCAAAACCCGCTGCCTTACCACTTGGCGACGCCCCAACGAGCTGACAGAAGTTCGTCAAAAATCAATCGACAAACTCCGGCCCGCTGGCCTCACCTATTCTAGCAACGAACTTCCGGCAACTGTCAAGCATTATTTCGGTTTTCCCCGTGACTTGCCCTGACTCCGAGCCCCGTGGTACAAGTACAGTTCAAGATAGAGCAAAATAGAACAGATGTCCGCCGGGATAGTGTCCGCTGGGATAGGTCGGGTGCCTTCAGCGATACCGGCTCCCTGATCCCGAATCAGCGATCCCAAATCCGTGCTGCTCCTATCGCTCCGGCTGCATCTCGCCTATCCGCATGGCCAATCTCGCCTCAAGTTCTGGCCCCACAGCCAGGATTCTGCCCAGTTCCTTCTCTGCGCTGCTCATGATTTCTCAGCCCGCCGCTCAGCCGTCCTCCCCCGCTACCCCCGAACAGGCACTCAAACACTATTTTGGCTACGACAGCTTCCGGCCCGGACAGGCGGCGATCGTGGAGGCGGCTCTGAAAAACCAGGATCTGCTGGTGATCATGCCGACGGGTGGCGGTAAATCGCTCTGCTACCAGCTGCCTGCCCTGCTGAAGTCGGGGCTGTCGATTGTGGTGTCGCCTCTGATCGCCCTGATGCAGGACCAGGTCGAAGCCCTACAGGACAACGGCATTGGCGCGACTTTTCTGAACAGCACCCTGTCGGGAGCGGAAGCCCGCCAGCGGATCGAGCGGATTCTGGACGGCAAGATCAAGCTGCTCTATGTCGCTCCGGAGCGATTGATGTCCGAGTCATTCCTGTATTTTCTAGATCAGGTGGTGGAAGAGGTCGGCCTTTCGACCCTGGCAATCGACGAGGCCCACTGCGTCTCGGAATGGGGCCACGACTTCCGGCCCGAATATCGGCAGCTGCGCCAGATTCGCCAGCGGTTTTCCACGGTGCCCGTGATTGCCCTGACCGCCACTGCCACCACCCGCGTCCGCCAAGACATCATGCAGCAGCTCGGACTGAAGCAGCCCGTGGTGCATGTGGCCAGCTTTAACCGACCCAACCTCTACTATGAGGTGCGGCCCAAGCAGAAGAATGCCCACCAGGAACTGATTCGGTTTGTGCAGCAGACGCCCGGCTCCGGGATTGTCTACTGCCTCAGCCGCAAGAAAGTAGAAGACCTGACCCAGCGCTTGCAGCAGGCCGGGATTGAGGCACTGCCCTACCACGCCGGACTGGACGACCGGGTGCGGCAGATCAACCAGACCCGGTTTATCCGCGACGATGTGCGGGTGATGGTGGCAACGATTGCCTTCGGTATGGGTATCAACAAGCCCGACGTGCGGTTTGTCGTGCATTATGACCTGCCGCGCAACCTGGAGGGCTATTACCAGGAGTCGGGCCGGGCTGGACGGGATGGTGAGCCGGCTCGCTGCATTCTGTTCTATGGTCCCGGCGACATTCGCACCATTGATTTTCTAATTGAACAAAAGGTAGATCCGACCACGGGGGAACCGCTGGAAGCCGAACAGCAGATCGCCCGCCAGCAGCTGCGCCAGGTAATCGACTATGCCGAGGGCATCGAATGCCGCCGCAAGATCCAGCTGGGCTATTTTGGCGAACGGTTTGACGGCAGCTGCCGCAACTGCGATAACTGTCTCAACCCGCGCCTGCTGCAAGACTGGACGATTGAGGCCCAGAAATTCCTTTCCTGCGTCGCCCGCTGCCAGGAGCGCTATGGTATGGGCTACATCATCGACGTGCTGCGCGGCTCGAAGGAGAAGCGGATTTTGGCCAACCGCCACGACCAGCTCTCGACCTACGGCATCGGCAAAGACCACAGCGCCGAAGACTGGCGCACCCTGGGCCGCTCGCTGCTGCATCAGGGCGTGGTGGACGAAACCAGCGACGGCTATTCGGTGCTGAAGCTGAACGCCCGCAGCTGGGAGGTGTTGCGCAAACAGCGCTCGGTGGAAATTGCTCTGGCCCATCGCCCGGTGGTGGCTCGGGAGGTGCAGTCGGAGGGCAAGGCCAACGCCGAACTGCTGTTTGAACAGCTGCGCCGACTGCGCAAAATCCTGGCCGACGAGCAGGCCGTGCCGCCCTACGTGGTGTTTGCCGACTCCAGCCTCAGACTAATGGCCCAAATCCAGCCCCAAACCCTGGAGGCGTTCTCCCAGATCTCGGGCGTCGGCAGCCACAAGCTGGCCCGCTATGGCCCCAAATTTGTCGAAGAAATCTGCAAGTTCTGCCGCTCGGAGCCAGAGCTGCCCGACTGGTAGCTAGGCCGCTAGTTTGAACTGAGCATAGACTGGAATAATTTAGGCTGCAAAAAAAAGGAGGTTCAGCTGGATCGCCTCAACGGCTTGGAATTCAGCTCAGCACATTTGGGATCAGCTCTAGAAGTTGCCTCTTGCTTGGGGGAACAAGCGGTTTCGATATAATACTGATATCAGATCCTGCTGAATCGCCATACTATTGTACGGGTGGGTTTAGCGAGCAAAATCGAAGCAGCACCGGGATATGAGGGCGAAACCCACCCCTACCGGATCTATGGCTAATCAAACGGATTTGATATGAGTAGACGTTTTTCCTCATATCTCTGTATGGATTATCAAAACATCATTACGATTGAGCCTGGGAAGCGCAGTGGTAAGCCTTGTATTCGGGGAATGCGAATCACCGTGTACGATATTTTGGAATATCTAGCGGGCGGAATGACCGAAGCAGAGATTTTAGAAGATTTTTCTGAACTGACCTCGGAAGATATCAAAGCTTGTCTTGCTTTTGCAGCGGATCGTGAGAAGAAGTTATTCGTGATGCCGCTGTGAAACTGCTTTTGGATGAAAACCTTTCAGACCGGATTGTTTATAGGATTATCGATCTGTATCCTGGCTCTGAGCATGTCAAAACCCTGGTACTTACGAATACTAGCGATGACATGATTTGGAGTCTGTCCAAAATTTCGTGTCAAACCAGTTCGCCACTGCGCTTTTCTCCCGCCCGCAGATCAATCCTCTACATTACGCAAAAGGAAGCAGAACGGTTGCAGGAGCTAGGATTTGGCTGCCAGTTGCACACCTTCCATCAGCTGCTGCAACTTACTGATGCCCCGCCAGAGCGTTTTCACCCCTGGTTGCTCCTGCTTGCTGCCCAT
>JBJTUI010000729.1:0-5498 GCA_046080625.1 Elainella sp.
CTCCCCCTCCAGCCCATCGGCTAAGCTAAGGACAGGTTCGCTGTGGAATAGGTTCGCTTGGAATAAGGAAAATACCATGAGTCAGCAGGGCAATTTTTTGGGCGGGTTCATTCTAGGAACTCTGGTGGGCGGTGCTGTGGGGGGCGTGATTGGGGCGCTGGCTGCCTCGCGGCTGTCGCCAACGGAACCCAAGCTGGAGGGCAAGCCCGACGCCAAACAGGCCAAACGCCGTCAGATTAAGGGCGCTTCTGAGCAGAATATGGAGGTAGCGCGGCGCGGTCTGGAAGACAAGATTGCCCAGCTGAACGATGCGATTGACGACGTGCGGCAGCAGCTGGGCGCTGTGAATGGGGCAGAGGTGAAGGAGCCCAGCGGGACGCCGGAGAGCTAGTGGGGAGATGGAGAGGCTTGCCGTAAGCGTAGCCGAACGGTGGGGGAGCGGGCTGCCGTTTTGGCTCTATTTCGAGTCCTATGCGAGTCCTATTTTGATGGGGTCTCTTCCTGAATTGCCCTAAACTGCTTTGCTTCAAGTCTCATCGGTCGCGCAGGTGTTTGGCTCCTTGAAACAGCAGGCCCAGGCCGCCTAGCTGAATCAGGTGGTAGAGATCGGCGGAGCTGAATGGGCCGAGCGTCAGTTGGGTGGCGAGGACGCTGATGGCTAGACCGGAGGTAAGGATTCCGGCGATCATCCAGGGAGCAGATCTGGCGCGGGCTGGATGGGTTTGGGTCCAGCAGAGGCCGCCATAGAGCAGCAGGGCCATGCCCAAGGCTGAAGCGTAGTCCCAGGCAACCAGGGTGAATTTGGGGAAGGCCAGGGGCAGCGTCTGGAGCAGCGACCAGATCAGGCCAGCCTTGACCAGAGCGGCTAACAGCCCCCAGGTTTGCCAGGGCGGGGAGAGGGTGCTGAGGACGGTGCCCCAGAGCAGAGTCAGGCTGGCCAGGGTGAGCAGGTAGAGCATACTGACCCAGAATCGTTGGGTCAGGGGCTGGCCGAGAGTAGCAACAAAGCCGTGACAGGTACCGCCCAGTCCGGCAGCCAGCGCGACGCAGCCAAAGGCTATGGCCCAAAACCTGATCGAGATCTGCCGCTGTTTCCAGCTCTGACAGAGCAACACACCTGCGAAAATGAAGGCAAGCAGGCTAATCGCGTAGTCGGTGAGGGTGGTGATCGGCTCGGTCATAGCTGGCAGCACCCCCTAGAACTGGAGGAACAGATGGGCAGAGAGATTGAACGCAAGTTTTTGGTGCGGGGCGATGACTGGCGGCAGCTCGGGGCTGGTCTGCTCTATCGTCAGGGCTATTTGACCAGCGGCGAGGGCTGCACCGTGCGCGTCCGGGTAGCGGGCGAGCGGGGCTACCTGACGATCAAGAGCGCCACAACGGGAATCAGTCGGGCCGAATACGAGTATGCCATCCCGATGGCCGAAGCGATGGAACTTTTGGATACGCTCTGTCAGCGTCCGCTGATTGAAAAAACGCGCTACCGCATTCCCTGGCGAACCGTGGTTTGGGAGGTGGATGAATTTGCGGGGGAAAATCAGGGGTTGATCGTAGCCGAGGTCGAGCTCACCCACCCGGATCAGCCGCTGGAGGTGCCGGACTGGATTGGCGAAGAGGTGTCGGGTGACCCGCGCTATTTCAACTCCAATCTGGTCAAAAATCCGTTTCGCAACTGGAAGCCGGTTTAGCAGCCCACACCCGATATTGTCTTCTGACGCCTTCAGGCCGGGTTTTGGCCGAGCCCCATCAGGGTGACTTCCCAGACCAGCCGGGGCTGGACATATTGCTGGAGGTAGCGACGAGCGTTTTCCAGGGGCGGCAACCGGTTGGGCTGGCCCTGCTGCCAGTAGCACTGCTGCAAATAGTCCAGCAGCCACAGCTGGGTTTCGGGGTCGAGGCTCTGGTCTAGGCTGCGGGCCAGCTCTAGCAGATCGCGCAGCGAGGCGGGTAGCTGGGTGAGGTGGGCCAACAGGTCAGCAGGGACGGTCTGCAAAAACTGCCATTGCTCAATTGCCGCACCGGGACTGCCCTGGGCTAAAGCCAGCACTTCGGGATGCTGCAACAGGTCTGCCTGCCCTACCTGGGTCAACACCTGGGCCAGGGCTGTCTGATCGAGGCGGCGAAACGGAATCTGCTGACAGCGAGACACCAGCGTGGGCAACAGCGAGGCGGGGCTAGGGGCCAGCAAAATCAGGGTGGCCCGTCCCGGTTCTTCCAGGGTTTTCAGCAGCCCGTTGGCCGCAGCCTCGGCCATGCTTTCAGCGGCTTCCAGCACCACCAGCGAGCGGGGGGCTTCCAGGGGCGGACGGCTGAGAAACCGGGCGACTTCGCGAATTTGCTCCAGCCGAATCTCGGGCGCGCTGCGCCGCTTGATCCCCAGATCAGCCGCCTCGGTGGCCGAAACCAGCTTGCCCTGGTGATTATAGGTAGGCTCGACCCAGAACAGATCGGGATGGTTGCGCTGCTGAATTCGGGATAGGGCAACGGGCGAATTGGGGTCGGGGGCCAGCAGCAGTTGGGCAAAACCCTGGGCCGCCAGTCGCTTGCCGACGCCCTCGGCTCCGACGAACAGATAGGCGGGCGCGATTCGACCCAGGCTAACGGCGCGACTGAGCAATTCGATGGCGTCGGGTTGGCCGATCAGGGGAGAGAAGGGGGGCATGGGGGGATGAGGGAGATGGGAGGTGGGAAAGCTTGCCGTGAGCGTAGCCGAATGGTGGGGAGATTAGGGGGGTGGGGGAATTGGGTCTGGATCGTTGAGGGGGGAAAACCAGTTTTGCAGGTGCTGGCGGAGGCTGTGCTGGATCTGTTGGGCGACTTGGAGAGGAGGTAGGCTGGCGTCGATGCGGACGATGCGCTGGGGGTGGGCGGCGGCGAGTTGGGCGAATCCCTGCTGAACGCGCTGGTGAAAGGCCAGGTCGGCCTGCTCGATCCTGTCTTGGGCGGCGCGGCGCTGGGCTCGGGCCAACCCCAGTTCGACATCTAGGTCGAGCCAGAAGGTGAGGTCGCTGGTTAGGCCGCCTGTGGCGATTTGATTCAACTGGTCGATCAGCATTCGGTCGAGGCCGCGTCCGTAGCCCTGATAGGCAATGGTTGAGTCGGTGTAGCGATCGCACAAAATCAGCGCGCCGCTGGCCAACTGGGGTTTGAGAAATGATTCTACATGCTGGGCTCGATCGGCGGCGTAGAGCAACAGCTCCGTGCGGTCTTGCATCAGTTCGGACGGGGTGGCGCTGGTCGAGTCAGGGGGGGGATCGGGGGAGACGGGCGGCTGGAGCAAGAGCTGACGAATCGCTTTGCCGAGGGAAGTGCCGCCCGGTTCGCGACTAAGCAGGAGCTGGGTGAAACTTCCCTGCTGCACTAACTTGTCCCAGAGGCCGCTGGTCTGTAGCCAAATCTGGGTCTGCTGGATCTGCGTAGATTTACCGGAGCCTTCAACTCCCTCGAATACAACTAGCTTGCCATTCATAACTTGAGATTTAGGGAAGCAAATTTGATATCAATCTTTCTGATCCACTCTACTGAACCAGATAGAAAAGCTAATATAGGAGGACAGTTGCCCTAGTGTAGGTCTAGGGGAGCAGGTTCTGCAAAAGGTCTTACCTCAGTCAAAGTCCCAAGTCGATTCAGTTTGTTACATCTGCATCTTGACGGTAATTCAAAAATCAGGTTGGGTAGGATCAGACGGTTGCACAGCTAGACAATTGCACAGCTAGACAAGGGGAGCGCCTATGGCTCGATACACCAGTCTGTTCACGGTCGCTGTGTCGTTCGATCGATTACGGCACCTCTTAACTGACATCCTGCGCTCTTGCCGTCTGGATGTGATTTACACCGCTGAAGACTATTTGGTAGCGCGTGAAGTCCCTGGTCATGTCTCCTTCGGAAAGCTAGTCACCGTAGAGGTGCTGATTGACCGTTTCTCAACGCCTGAGACGGAAGTGCGGATGAATTTTGTGGTCAAAAACGAGGAACTGCCCCTCCAGAGTGACAATCACTGCCGTGAAATGTTTAATCTTGTGAACCAGGCTGTAGTTGAGAGCCGCCAATGGCATCTGATCAAGAGTGCAGCGAGCTAAACTAGGGCAGCAGATCATGTAGTGCAGCAGATAAGTGCAGCCCAATTCCGCCCTTGAGTCAGCAACAGGTAGAAAGCAGCCTTAACAACATTAGACAGGAGGTTGGGTCGGACAACTGCTCCGACCCAGTCGCGCCCCAGACCCTTGAAACCCAAATTCAGGCGGTTCAGCTTCGGGTGGAAACGATTTTACGCTCGGAACCTGCGGACAAACTGCCACCCGATCTGCAAGCCCAGCTTCAGCAAACCCAGGGTCTGCTGGCAGAGCTTCAGGCTGCTGCCGTTCAATACCAGAGCCGCATGGTACAGGCTTGGCGCGACCAGCAGGTGATGCAGCTGACCCAAAGGCTGCGCCATTCCCTCAACCCGATCGAAATTGCCGAACAGACCGCAGGAGTGGTGCAACAACTGCTGCAAGTGGATCGGGTCGCGATCTACCAGCTGAAGGAGAGCGGCGAAGCGATGGTGATTGCCGAGGCGGTGCGGCCCGATTGGGAGCTGGAGGCAAATCATATCGCGCCGCTCTTGCATCAGACCTGTAGCCTGACAGTGGCTGAGCTTGGCCAATCCTTTAGCGGCCTGGCGCTGGATCAGACTGACCAACTGCCCGCCGATCTGGGTCTGAAGCAGTTTGTGGCCCAGCAGCAGTCCACAGCCCTGTTGTTAGCTCCGGTGCAGCAGGACGGCACCATCCTCGGGTTGATCTCGGCCCATCAGCTCACCGAGCCGAGACAGTGGCAGGCCGATGAGATCAACTTGCTCCAGCGGCTTTCGGGGGAAGTAGCGCTGGCCCTGCGGCAGTCCGAACTCTACCAGCAGGCTCAACAGGCCAATGCCGATCTGGAGCAGCAGGTGCGGCAGCGCACTAGGCAGCTGAGCAACGCGCTGGACTACGAATCGACTCTGAAGCGGATCACAGACCGGGTGCGCGACTCGCTCGACGAACGCCACATCCTGGAGGCGGCCCTTCAGGAGCTAACGGTGGTGCTGAAGCTGGCGGGCTGTAATGCAGCGGTCTATGACCTGAACCAGGGCACCTCGACGGTGCAGTATGAGTTCACCCAGTCGCTGCCTACCCTCCAGGGCCGGGTGGCCCAGATGGAAGATTTCCCCGAGATCTATCAGCAGTTGAAGCAGGGGCGCTGGTTCCAGTTTTGCTCGCTGTTGCCCAATCCGGTGCGGGGGCGGGTGGCGATGTTGGCCTGCCCGATTTTTGTCGATCCTCAGTCATCACGCGGGGTCGATCAGTCAGTGCTGGGCGACCTCTGGCTGATCCACCATCCCGACCACATGTTTGACGAATACGAAATTCGGCTGGTGCAGCAGGTGGCCAACCAATGTGCGATTGCGATTCGGCAGGCCCGTCTCTACCAGGCTGCCCAGGGTCAGGTGCAGGAGTTAGCCGAACTCAACCGCCTCA
>JBJTUI010000730.1:0-2756 GCA_046080625.1 Elainella sp.
GTCGTTTTCGAAGAAGGTGGAGAATCACATTGGAGCGATTTGGTACTTCATCCACCACTACAACGAGTCGATACGCTTGGACTCATGCAAATGCTAGACCAGCCCGCTTATTCTCCATCCTTTACGAAATAGCACTACCGACACAGATGTGATTTTGTTTACCTCTTTTGATTCCATTCTTGCGGATATGAGTTGAATGACACTCAGGGCATTGCATCGAAACCAACCTCAATTCATACTCTCATTATGCAACGCCTACCTACAGCTACCTTTCGCCCTGAGCCTTTCGAGTACATGGTAGAGCACTCCTAGTAAGAACATCTGCTCTACTCCATTCTAGGCGATCACCCTAGTTTTTTACCCCAATCTTTACCCCAATCGCTGAGCTAAACTGCCCTAAAACACGCCAAAAAACCCCAACTGAAAAGCAAAGACTCCTCTGAAAACTCTATCGGAGGAGCCTGAAAGCCTTGCTATGAGCGGGAAACGGTTGTTTTTACTTAAAAGCTGGTGACAAGACTCGAACTTGCGACCGGCTGATTACAAATCAGCTGCTCTACCAACTGAGCTACACCAGCATAACCTACAGCCTCAATCTGAAGCTTGTAGTACAGTCAAGGATTATAGCCTATGATTGCAGGCCGCAACAAGGGGACTCGGCCCAGGCGACGGTGGGCGAGTTGGCGCGGGAAGGCGACAGCGGTTTGGCCCAGACGGTCTGCTTGAATTTTACTGAGCAAGAGATTGAAACGGATGGGAGAATAGGAGCAGAGAGCCTGGAGGAATTCTGACGAGAATTGCGTCCTGGTCTGGTTCTGAGCCAGAATCCTGCCCATCTACATTTGGTTTCTCATGCCGCTCGATTTGATTACTCTGGCCCAATGGCTGGCTGGCGAATTTGACAATCTGCCCCAGGCGCAGGATCAACCTGCCTGGTTTGTCGGACTGCGGCTGTGGCATCGGCCCTTGCCCTGGCGAATTGACGGTAATCTGGCGCTGTTTTGTGAACAGGCAAACGCCCTCTATCCAGAGGCAGCCTACCGGCAGCGGGTGGTGGTGTTGAAGCCAGAGGGCGGCGGACAGGTGGAGTATCGGGCGTTCCAGCAGCCGGAGCGGGTGAAGGGGTCCGGGGCGAATCCGGCTCTGCTCGCTGGCTTGACTCCTGCCGATCTGGTGGAGCTGTCTGGCTGTAGGCTGACGATTCGGCAGCAGGGGGAGCGCTTTCGGGCCGAACCAGAGCCAGAGGCCAAATGCTGCTTTCAGTACAACGGCGAAACCCGCCAGGTGATTTTAGGATTTGAGGCCACAGCGGAGCAGTTCTGGAGCCACGACCGGGGTGTCGATCCAAACACCGGTAAACTGCTCTGGGGCGCGCTGATGGGAGCCTACGAGTTTCACAAGCGGCAGGATTTCAAGGCCGATCTGCCCCTGTAGGTGTCGCGTCTGGCCGAAATTAACTGGCTAAGCATGGTTAATGGTTGGGTTGCTGGTCGCGCGATTGGCCGCTGCTGCTGGCCGCAATTTGCACAAAAAATCCCCAGCCGGGGCCGGGGATCAGTGTTTAGGGTGCATCTACCACTACAATATTCGCCAGCCCCAGGGGGGATCAGGATAGTTTGAGAAGATTCTGGCGGGAGATTTGAAAAAGTAAAGAAGTAGCCGTTTTTATACCAGCTTGCGTTCCGTCACCAGGGTCAGGCTGACCCATTCGCCTTTGGCATCATAGCTGCGAATCATCCGCTGCCGCAGCTGATCCTGGATCAACCAGCCCGCTTCCAGGAGAAAAGGCTGGCTTGGGGGAAGCCTGAGCGGCGTATTAGCAGAGGCTCCGTCCGGTAGCAGCAGCACCTGAATCGGGTGGCGGCCCTGTTCGAACAGCAGCAGCGAGCCTTCCACCCTTGCCCTTGAGGTAAAGGCCAACTCCGGCAGGCTGAGCTGTTGCGTCAGCTGGTTGTCTTGCAGCGTGATCTTCAGGCGGGTTGGATAACTGGGCGATTCTCGCCAGTCGGGGTAGAGGGTGACGGCTTCGCCCTGCCATTCACCCACGAGCTGGTCTGGGGTTAGGGGAGGGCGCTCGGCCCCAGAACTGCCCTGGCGGTGTTCGCGAATCAGGGTGAATTGGGCCAGCTGGCTATCCTTGTCAAACTGCTGCACCAGCCGCAGCCTGCGGTCTTGGGCGATAAAGCCAAACTCGGCCCCAAACTCGCTAAGGGGACCAAACTGGAGCGAGCCCTGGGAAAAGCTGCCGTCGGCGAAGAACAGGGTGCCGCGATTCAGAGAGCTGTATTCCAGGACGCGGCTATAGGTTTCCTCAGCCTCTGTGAACTGCCGAATCGTCTGGCGCATCGTCTGCCCCTGGTTGAGCGGCTCCAGCGTAACGCAGCTGGGGGAATTGGCTTGGAGTTCACCTGTAGCAGACAGGCGGGTGAAGGACCCCTGCCAAACCCCGACGTTTTTGAGCAATCTCTGCCATTGCGATAGTTCGGTCACAATTCTGGGATGTTCCTGATTCTCCGGTTTGCCTTTGGTTCTACGGCTGCTGCGTTCTACGGCTGCGTTCTATAGCTTCTGTATCCTACAGCCGCTGTAGCAGGTTGAGTCCGTGGGTGTCGGTGCCGCAGGTGTTGAGCAGCTGGTGCTGGCTGGCTAATGCTTCAACTGCGGCGGTTTCCTTGGGGCTGGGCCGCCAGGGAGAGGGGTTGCCGCTATAGGCATAGTAGGTTTCGACCCCGTCAATTCCCAGGGCTGCTGCTGCC
>JBJTUI010000731.1:0-4192 GCA_046080625.1 Elainella sp.
GTTCACGCCCCACTACTACATTCCGCCCGTCTATACCCCCGGCACCGTTCTGACCGGCTACGGTGGCTATGGCCGCAGCTACAACGATGCCGTCAGCAGCTACCGGACGCGCTACAGCGCTGCGCCTGCCGAAGTCAGAAACCGACAGACCTTCCGCACCACGGGTAAATTGCGCTCGCCCAGCGTTGGCAGCGGCTCTACCCGCACCCCTGCGGCCACCCGTTCCCCCCAGGTTAATCAGGGCAATCGTTCCACGGGTTCCGGGTTTGGCTCTAGCGACCTGCGCCGCACCAACAACCCCAGCCCCAGCCGAGTTCGCGGTTCGGGTGGATTTGGCAGCGGTGGGGCTCGGCGACGGGCAGGCGGAGGCCGCAGGCGCTAGATTTTAGAGGCTAAATGCCTGTAGGCTAACCGCACTCCTTGCCGCCCAGGTTAAAGCTGCCGCCAACTGCCCCCAGGGAGATCCAGCCCGGATAGGGAGCAGTGATATAGGCCCAGTGGCGGGCCGTGCCGTTGTTGCTGTGGGACGTGAGGTGGTCGTTGGTGAACTGAAACTGGTGGACGCCCTTGGGAATCGTGTAGAGGGCCGTGCCAGGGCTAATCGTTGGTTCACTGCGCACCACCAGACCTTCCGTGGGCAGCACTTCACAAACTGCCAAGACAGTTGGCACCGTCTGGGGCGCTGCGGCAGGCAGAGGCGTGCTGGCTCCAGAAGCAAGCGGCATCCCTGGCGCAATGATTTGAGCGGCAGGCAAGGCGGTGCCCAACCCCGTGCAGACCGTGGGCGGCGACAGATAGCGGCTCTCGACCCAGCCCGTGGCCGGAGCAATTACCCTGGCCCAGCCGGTGCCGGTGCCAAGCAGCTCCAGCCGCACCGTTTGGCCGCTGCTGAGAATGGCTCGCGAGCTGCTGTCGAGACTGGGCTGGGCGTAGAGGCCGGTGGTGGCGTTGGTTTGACGACAGCCGGTTTCAGCTGCTGGGACGGGATTAGGTTGGGCAGCCTGGGCGATCAGGCCAGCGGGCAGCCGTTCCGTCGTACCGGGCGAATGAGAAAAACCGAGAGATTGATGCACCTGAGCTGGAGCCGAGTCAACCAGAGAGAGAGCCGAGGGAGACAGAGCGACTGCGGAGCTGCGTCCGGACAGGAGGCCCAGAAGGCCGAGAATACTGCCTGCGAGAACAGCGCTTCCAACCTGTTTGGTGTCCATGCTATTCAATCTCGTCAAAGAAAATTGTTTTTGATGCGTCATGGTAACACAGCCTGTCCGGTTCGCATCAGGTTTGAATCAAAAAGTCACTGGCTGCCAGATTAACGCTGCCCAGATTGGCTACCAGGCCGCCGCTGCCAAATCCGGCGTTCGCGCCATTGGCGTTGTAGTAGAGTCGCCCCGTCGAGCGGATGTAGGTAATCAGGGCCGAGCTAGTCTGGGCCTGTTGCAGAGAGGATACGGTAGCAAACTGGCTGCCTAACTGGCTGGTCTTCAGTGCAGTAAACGTGCCCCGATCCAGCACCAGCCTGTCGCGTCCTTTGTCGAAGTCGGTGATCCGATCCACCCCCTGACTGGTGCTAAAGGCTGCACCGTGGTCAAACAAAAACCGATCGCGCCCGTCGCCGCCCGTCAGGCGGTCAGCCCCGACTCCGCCCGTCAACAGATCATCGCCGTCCAACCCCGATAGGGCATCTGCGCCCTTGAGGCCGCTCAGCTGATTTTTGCGATTGCTGCCGGTGATCTGGTCGGAACGCTGGGTGCCCAACACGTTTTGAAAGCCGCGCACCGACACCCGCACGGTTGGGCTGCTGTTGATCGTGAGGCTACCCTGCTTCAGGTCGGCCCGCAACGAACTGTCGGTTTCCTGTCTGCCGTCCACCTCCGACAGGGTTTTAGAGGAGCGCAGTAATACTTGGCTAGTGCGGTTGAGCAGAATCGCCGCGTTGCTGCCGCTGGTACTGGCCAGATCGGTCTTGCCATCCTGGTTGAAATCGGCTGTGGACAGTCCCAGGGCCGAACTGTTAACTCCCGTGCTGCCAGAACGGCTGAAATTCCCTTCGCCGTTGCCATTGTAGACTGCCAGCACTGCCGCCTCCTGGGAAAGGGTCGCCAGGTCGAGGTGGCTATCGCCATTGAAGTCTGCCGTGACCAGGCTGTTGATGCCGCTAGTGACGGGCAGCAGCGCGGCCCGCGAAAAATCGCCCTTGCCGTCGCCAAACAGCAGGGTGAGGTTTTGGGTATTGCTGCCCAGACTGCCGACGGCCAGATCTAGCTTGTTGTCTTCATCGAAATCTCCTGCTACCAGGGTGACGGGTCTGCCGCCGCCGACAAAGAACTGACTGGGAGAGCGGAAATCGCCGTTGCCCCGCCCTAGAAACAGCGAAATTGAGCCGGTTGAGACATCGGTACTGACCAGATCGGGGTTGCCGTCCCGGTCGAAGTCGCCCACGGCCACAGCTACAGGCTGACTGCCCGAAACCGCCAGGGTCTTGGCTGTCCGAAACCCGCCCGCCTCGCCCAGCAGCACCGAGAGGCTGTTGGCATTGAAGGCTGAGTTGGCCATGACCAGATCCAGCCGCCCGTCCCGGTTGAAATCCGCCGTAGCGATGGCGCTGGGCTGGCTGCCGACCCGAAACGTCTGGGCCTGACCGAATCCACCCGTGCCGTTGCCCGCTAATAGCGACACCGTATCGGAGCCCAGATTGGCCGTGACCAGATCCGGGTTGCCATCGCCGTTGAAGTCGCCCGTCACGACCGAAAGCGGATTCAGCCCGCCGCTGGCCAGAGAAATCGCTGAGCCAAAACTGCCGTTACCGCTGCCCAAAAACACCGCTATATTGTTGCTGACGGCTGAGTTAGACAGGGTGACGACCAGATCGGCGACGCCATCGCGGTTAAAGTCGGCCACAGCTGTGGCAGCCGTACTGCCGCCTGCTGGCAGGGTGGAGAACCCCAGATTCACCGCCGCCGGGTTGAGCACCGTCTGATTGGAGCTGCTGCGTTTGGCGCGGGCTTTGCTGGCAGCAGGCGAAGGGGTTGGGACGGTGCCAAGGGAAGCACCAGAATTGTTGCTGGAAGCAGCCATAGGAGAAAATAGCCGTTGGCTTAGTTCTACGGATAGCGAGATCCTGTCAGAAAATAATGAGTTTTACGCTACCTGTAGAGTGACCGACATAGTTTAATCCAGTTTGGCTATTTGGGGCTCACCCGATTGGCCAGTTATGCGAACCGCTGCCGAATCCTGCCCATGGGCGAAATCCCTAAGTCTTTCTTAAAACGCTGCGCGATTAGTCTGGCCTTGGGTAGAGTCAAAGGCAGATTAGGCAGCGGCAGAATTTGATTCAGTTATTCAACAGTCACTTACGGATCAATTGACCTATGAGCAATCTGCTTCGCAACGTTTTGATTGGCGCAGGCATCGCCACCGTGGGCGCAATTGGCACCAAAGCCGCCGTCGATTATTTCAAAAACCGGGGTGACGAAGAGACGCCCGATCAGCAGCAGGGCGACCAGCAGGCCACTTCGGCCCAGGAAGTCAGCTATGCCAAAGTCGAGGATGCCTCGCTGCAAAACTTCCTGGATGTCAGCTTCGGCGCTCCGGGCCGCTATGTGCCTAACCGTCCTCCCAAGGTGTTCGACTACCAGGGCAAGCAGTACATGGTGGTCTGGGCGCGAGACAACCAGAAAAGCAAAAACCAGATGCTAGCCTTTCTCTATACGCCCCAGGGCCGCAAGATGATCGCCAGCGTCGGCTACACCAGCGCCATGACCGACTACAACATCGACCTAGACGAAACCCCCTTTGCCGTTGAGGTGAACGGCCAGAAGCTGAGGACCGGCAACGGAGCTGTGAAGGGGGCGGAGGATGTGGATTTTGTCTTGGCCTAGGGAGGGGGGGCGAGGAGATGGGGGATAGGGAAGTAGATTACTGGTTGGATCAGTGTTTCTGAGTTTTGAAGCTTTTGGCAAGAGTCTGTCCTAAATTTTGTGTCAAGCCAGTTGGCCACTTCGCTCTTCTCCCGCCCGCAGATCAATCCTCTACATTACGCAGAAGTGCGTAGAAGTATTGCGAGGAGTGGCTTTTAGCGCTCGGTTGCGGGAGAATGATGAGGATTGTTGAGCAAAGCGTTGGAGCAGTGCCATGCAGGATTGGGGCAGCTAAGCCATCAGTTCCGCCCCCTTCCAGGACTTTCGCCACGCCC
>JBJTUI010000732.1:0-11343 GCA_046080625.1 Elainella sp.
CAGCTGCCGGTCCTGACCCGGTATGACTCGGTTAAGGGAATCGAACCTCACCGCAGCACGGTTGCCTATACGAACGCGGTTCAATCCCTGGTTGCCCAGGTGGCCGCAACGGGTCTGCAGTCGGCTGAAGTCGCCCAGCAGTTGACCCAGCTGCAAACCCTGAGCGTGGAGCTGGTGAACGAAAATCCATTTGCGGCGGTGGGTAAGTCGGGCACCCTGGAGCGGATTAAAAACCGGATGCGGCAGCGAGTCGGGACGGAGTCTGCTAAAACAGCGTTCCAAACTTTCTGGAGCCAGGACTACTTGATCCAAACGGGCTGGGAACCGTCGCTCCAGTTTTTCAGACCGAGATTCAGCCCCTGCTGGCCAGCAACTACTACCGTCAGATCGGCGAGAACGGCAAGTTTATCGATCGGTTCTGGCGGATCGATCTGTGGTTTGGGGCAATTTTTGCCGCCGATTTTCTGGCCCGCACCTTCTACCTCAGCCGCCGCTACCAGCGGGCCACCTGGCTGGATGCGGTGATCTGGCGCTCCTACGATCTGCTCTTGCTGCTGCCGTTCTGGCGCTGGCTGCGGATTATTCCCGTCACGATTCGGCTCGATCAGGCCCGGCTAATTAATCTACAGCCGATCAACCATCGAATTGTCCGCACCCTGATCGCCAGCGTGGCGGTAGAAGTAACCGAAATGGTCGTGGTGCGGTTAATTGACCAGTTACAGGAGCTAATTCGCCGGGGTGAAGTGAAGCGCTGGCTGCTCCAGTCCAACCGCTACGTTGACCTAAACGGCATCAACGAGGTCGAGGCAATCGCCGGTCGACTCACCCACCTGCTGGTTTACGACGTGTTGCCCCAGGTGCGGCCCCAGATCGAAGCGCTGCTGCGGCACAGCGTCACCCAGGTGCTGAGCAGTTCGCCTGTCTATACCGGACTCCAGCGGCTGCCCGGCGCTAGCGCCCTGTCGGATCAGCTGACCCAGCAGCTAGTGACCGATCTGTCTGGAACTGCCTACCAGGCAATTCAGCGAGCGCTGGAAGATGCTACGGGCAAATCGCTGATGCAGCAGCTAGTGGCCCGGTTTGGCGAGAGTTTTGGCGATGCCCTCAAGCAAAATCACGCCTTGGAGGAGGTGCAGTCGCTGACGGTGGCGCTGCTAGACGAGATTAAGCTGAACTATGTCGAGCGCCTGGCAACAGAAGAACTGGAGAACCTGAAGGCCCAGAGCCAGCGGCTCTACGAAATCACTCAGCGCCCCCAGTAGCCAGAGCTGCACACCTAGGGTCAGCAGTCCTGTGGCCAGAGCTAGGCGGTAGAGCTGGTTCTAAACTCAGATTCTATGGCTAGCCCAGCCGGTTACCAGAGGCAAATCAGGGAGATTTTCAGCTCATTTTTAAATCAATACGCTACACTGATGCTTAGCAGGAGCGCAGCTACACTCCTGTGAGCGTGATGTCAATGGGCCTTTTCAATGGGCTGCCAGCGACGTGATTTTAGCCGAAAGGTGTTGACCAAAAGCCTGGCTTAGGGTGAATGGTCTGAGGTTAAAATTCGGGCTGGTCTGGGCGATAGTGACTCAGTGCCTATCGACTGCAACAGACATCTCGCTGAGGAAAGTGGGTCGTTGCCCACTTTTTTTAGTTCTTAGCCTCGTTGCTAATTTGGTCTGCTGCCCCAACCTTGAGGGTTTAGCCGCCCGAATCCGCCGCACCGCTCATCTCAAAATTCACCTGTTTGGAGATGCACTGCTTGGTTTAATTCCCTAACTTGAGCTCTGGTGGCGTGATTGGCCTGGGGTGGCTTTCGTCAACATCACCCAGCCCGTTTCGGCTTCCCTAACAGCAATGGCTCATCCACTCATTCCCCAAATCATTGAGATAGCGTCTCCCGTGGCCAGCACGCTCGGACTAGATGTGGTAGGAGCAGTGTTTCACACCAACCAGCATCCGCCTGTGTTGCGTGTTGATGTGCGAAACCTGGAGCAGGATACTAGCCTGGATGACTGTGAACGCATGAGCCGGGCTCTAGAAGCTGCGCTGGATGCTGTTGATTTGATTCCTGAAGCCTACGTTCTAGAAATCTCGAGTCCCGGTATTTCCCGTTCCCTGACTTCAGATCGTGAGTTTATTTCCTTCAAGGGCTTTCCCATCGTGGTGACTACTTCGGCTCCCTATGAAGGGCAAACCACCTGGACAGGGCAGCTGCTGCGGCGGGATGAAACGGCCCTCTACCTGAGTCAGAAGGGGCGGTCGATCACGATTCCCCGCGAGCTGATCCAGACCGTACAGCTGGTCGATCGATAGACGCTAGCCAAACGGGCTAGAGCAGTCTGGGAGATGAGATTTTTGGTCCGGTTTGGCCGTTAAGTCTTGCTGGCGAGCTTGCTAGCCCAAAAGCTGGGAGCGTTAGCTCTGGCAGAGCCGAATTTCTCCAGGCAGCTGAGGTGTTGCCCTATCTATCCCTCAAAACTGAACAAATCGCATAAAAAAGGAGCTTCCTCCGATGTCAATGGTTACCCTTCCTGGCCTGCAAGAAATGATCGACAGTATCAGTCGAGAACGCAACTTACCCAAACATGCGGTTCAGGCAGCCCTGCGCGAAGCGCTCCTCAAAGGCTATGAACGCTATCGTCGCACCCATCGCCCCGATGTTTCGACTTTCGACGACGAGTATTTCAGCAACTTCGAAGTTGAGCTTGACGTGGAAGACGAGGGCTTTCGGGTGCTGGCCACCAAAACCATCGTGGAAGCTGTGGATAACCCCGACCACCAGATCTCCCTGGCCGAAGTGCAGGAGGTGGCCGACGAGGCCCAGCTGGGCGATACGGTGGTGCTAGACGTGACGCCCGATCAGGGCGAATTTGGCCGGATGGCGGCAATTCAAACCAAACAGGTGCTGGCCCAAAAGCTGCGGGATCAGCAGCGCAAGCTGATCCAGGAGGAATTCCAGGAACTGGAAGGCACGGTGCTGCAAGCCAAGGTTCTGAGGTTTGAGCGCCAGTCGGTGGTGATGGCGGTGTCGAGCGGCTTTGGCCAGCCGGAAGTTGAAGCCGAACTGCCCAAGCGCGACCAGTTGCCCAACGATAACTACCGGGCCAATGCCACCTTCAAGATTTTCTTGAAAAAAGTGCTGGAAGGCTCCCATCGCGGTCCCCAGCTTTTAGTATCGCGGGCGGATGCCGGGCTGGTGGTCGATCTGTTTGCGACAGAAGTTCCAGAAATCGAAGACGAGATCGTGCGGATTGTGGCCGTAGCCCGCGAGGCCAATCCTCCTTCGCGCTCGGTGGGGCCGCGCACCAAAATTGCTGTCGATACCCTGGAGCGGGATGTCGATCCGGTGGGAGCCTGCATTGGGGCTCGGGGGTCGCGGATTCAGGTAGTGGTGAACGAACTGCGGGGCGAAAAAATCGACGTGATCCGCTGGTCGCCTGACCCGGCTACCTACATCGCCAACGCCCTCAGCCCGGCGCGAGTGCAGGAGGTGCGGCTGATCAACCCCGACGAACGACAGGCCCATGTGCTGGTGCCCGATGATCAGCTCAGTCTGGCGATTGGCAAAGAAGGTCAAAACGTGCGGTTGGCGGCCCGATTGACCGGCTGGAAAATCGACATCAAGGACAGCGCCAAATACGATTACGAGGCCGAAACCCAGAAGATGGAAGCCCTGCTGGAAGAGCGCCGCTTGGCCCGCGAAGCTGCCCAGGCTGAAGCAGCCCTCTACGATGAGGAAATCGATGAAGAAATTGAGGAGGACATCGACGAGGCAGAGCTAGAGGAAGAGTCTGCATCAGAAACGGCCCCCGTTGAGCCCGACGAAGCGTCCGCCGAGGCTGAACTTGCGGCAGAAGACAGCTCGGATGGATTTGGCAGCGAAGTCAGCGAAGCTTTGCAGCGCCCCCAGTAGCTGAAGAACCGTTGGGCCTCCCACCCCCTGAGCTAGGTCCTTACAGTACAATGAAAACAGTGATTCTTGGGTCGAACTGGCTGATGCTGGTCGAGCTGGTTCACTGGATAGGCTGCTGGTTGCCGCAGTCGACAACCTTGGGTCTGTTATGGGTCTGTATCAGGTTCCTCTTCCTGGGCTGCAGGGAACTATCCTAGCTGGATACTGTGCTAGCTAGGTGCCGTGCTATACGGGTAGTGGATGGATACGGGCTACAGCAGGTCTGTTTACCCCTGATCTTGTATGGCTCCTGTTCTGCGTCGCTGTGTCAGCTGTCGTCAACTCAACGATAGATCGACTTTCTGGCGGGTGGTGCGGCTGTTTGACTCCCACCAGGTACAATTAGATCAGGGCATGGGGCGCTCAGCCTACCTCTGTCCCCAAGCGAGCTGCTTGCAGATGGCCCAGAAAAAGGAGCGACTGGGACGAGCTTTGAAGACAAAGGTTTCAACGGAACTCTATCAAATGCTCTGGCAGCGGCTAGAATCCATTCAGACCGAGGTTCTTGCGCAACAGCTGGAAGATGATTGCTCAGGGTAACTGGTAATAGCACCACCTCCCTCAGCAAGCTCTGAAGGCGCTCGGGTTTGTTTTCTTGGATTCAATTTGGGTTTGGTTGACAAAGAATCGCTGAGCTTTGGCTTCACCCAACTCAGACTGCAAAAGTAGGGAGAGGCAGTTCAGTATGGGGGCTGGGATCAGGAGGCAGCAAGGGTAAACAGGACGGGCGGCTGGCAATTCTCTACATTGAAACTCCAGGCTCCCGCCTCCAGTACCGTAATCTCAGTAGAACTACCTGTTAAAAGTCGGCAAGAATCGAATTGAGGCGGTAAGATCGGCTGGGAGGTTGCCCAACTAGGCAAGCTCTGGGCTGGGATTGTGCCATCGGGTTGGCGTCAAATTTTGAAAATTCGTGCAAGATGGTAAGAGAAGGCTGGCTGGTTATAGCGTCTAGAGCTGGGCTCGATGAATAGTACAGATTCATTCGAGAAAAGAAAAGAACAGGGTTGGAAAGCCGAGCTCGGTGACGCAAATTAAGGTGATTCAAAGGGTGATTCAATTGAATGGTTTGAGGCTGACGCAGTAGCCCTGTGCTGCGGGTTGGGTGACTCATTTACGATGGCGAAGGCTTTAAAGTTCGGTTACTTTAGTGCAAGTGTAAATGTAGTTTCAAGCAAACAGCAGGTCAACTATGTAAAACAACTGGGACGCAGAGAGGGTACTGGATGAACACAGGAAAAGTGAGAATATACGATCTATCGAAGGAATTGAATTTGGATAATAGAGACATTTTGGCAGTCTGCGAGCAGCTGAATATCTCAGTTAAAAGCCACAGCAGCACGATCACCGAAGCTGAGGCCTCGCGCATCCGGGCTGCCGCTGAAAAAGCTGAAAAAGTCGTTAGCTCTCCTTCACCTCGTTCTGCCCCTTCTGCGCCTAGCCTGCCTAAGTCAGTGAATTCACAGCCCGTGAAGAAGCAGCAAATTCTCGAGATTCGCAAGACTCGACCGCTGGTAGAGCCGCCGAAACGGCCAGAAGAAGCAGTAGCAGCGCCGGTTGCCCCTTCCAAGCCAGCTCAGACCGGACAATCTAGCCCGCCCCTGCGGCCCAATCAGCCCAAGCGAGCTGACGCTGAAATGGCTGAAGCTGTGCCTGAAGTGCTGCCAGTTTTGCCTGAAGCCGATTTAGTAGCGCCCGCAGAGCCGGAAATACCTGCTGAGCTCGAGCCGCTTGAGGAAGTGGCTGAACTGGTGCAACCGCCCGCTCGTCCTGCGGCTCCTAGCCGGACAGCTGCGCCCAGTGCTAACTCGGTCAACCGGCCCATTTTGCGCCGGGCGAAAGTTGATGCGCCTCCAGGCTCGCGTGAGTCGGCCCGTGAAACCCCGCGTGAACCAGTGGCCAGCGAATCAGCCAGCCGCCAGCCCCGTCGAATTGAAACGGGCGGCAGTGAGGTGGCGCTCAAGCCCAAACCCGTAATTGAACTGCGGCGTAAACCCGTGCGGCCCGAGACGGCGACTGCCGAACCAGCTCGGCCAGGGGCTCGGGTGGGGCCAGGTGGGCAGCCGGGTACTACGCCAGAGCTAGAGCTACAGCGCCCGGTGCAGCTGCGCGGCGCAAAGCGGGTCAAAACGCGCCAGGAGGAGGAAGAGGAAGAAGCCGAAATTGCCCAAAAGGCTGCTAAGGCAGGCACCAAGACCAAACGCCGGACACAGCTCAGCGATGACGAGGAAGACATCGATATCACCACCCTGGATGAGGTGCTGGATGAGGATGAGGATGATGGTGAAGATGCTCCGATCCAGGTGAGTCTGTCGCTGGCCCGTCCTCCCAAACCCAAGGGCCGACCGGGTCAGGCTAAACCCGCCGTGTCTGCTCCCACGCCTCAGCGAGCGCGGCGCTCTGGAGAATCTTCCCGCAATTCCCGGCGCGACCGGCGTCAGGAGGAAGTGCGGCAGCGGCCTGAACAGGTTGTGCTCCGGGGCGGTATTTCGGTTCATGACCTGGCCGAGGAGCTGGTGGTTCCCGAAACCGAACTGATCCGGATTCTGTTCATGAAGGGGATCGCCGCCAATATCAACCAGATTCTTGATATTCCTACCGCTACCATGGTGGCCGAAGAATACGGGATTCTGGTCGAAACAGCTGAAGCCGAGGCCGAAGCCCGCAAGGTCACCGAGATGCTGGACGCTACTGACCTAGAAAACCTGCAGCGGCGTCCGCCTGTCGTGACCATCATGGGCCACGTTGACCACGGTAAAACCACGCTGCTGGATTCGATCCGCAAAACCAAGGTGGCTCAGGGTGAAGCGGGCGGCATTACCCAACATATCGGGGCCTACCATGTGGATGTGGAGCACGACGGCAATCAGCAGCAGATCGTCTTCCTGGATACGCCGGGCCACGAGGCGTTTACAGCCATGCGGGCTCGCGGGGCGCGGGTGACTGACGTAGCAGTGCTGGTGGTGGCAGCCGATGACGGGGTGCGGCCCCAGACGGTCGAAGCGATCAGCCACGCCAAAGCTGCCGAGGTGCCGATTGTGGTAGCGATCAACAAGATCGACAAGGAAGAAGCCCAGCCCGACCGGGTGAAGCAGGAGTTGACCGAATATGGTCTGGTGGCGGAAGAATGGGGCGGCGACACGATTATGGTGCCAGTCAGCGCCATGAAGGGCGAAAACCTGGATTCGCTGCTGGAAATGCTACTACTGGTGGCGGAAGTCGAAGACCTCTATGCCAACCCGGATCGACCGGCCAAGGGGACGGTGATCGAGGCCAATCTGGACAAGTCTCGTGGCCCCGTTGCGTCGCTGATTGTGCAGAACGGAACTCTGAAGGTGGGCGATGTTCTGGTTGCGGGTTCGGCCTTTGGCAAGGTGCGAGCCATGATCGACGACCGGGGCAACCGGGTGACGGTAGCGGGTCCCTCTTTTGCGGTGGAAGTCCTGGGACTCAGCGACGTGCCCGCAGCGGGCGACGAGTTTGAGGTCTATTTGGACGAAAAAGAAGCCCGTTCGATTGCCTCTAGCCGCGTCGATCAGCAGCGCCAGTCTCGCCTCCAGCAGGCGATGGCCTCGCGCCGGGTCAGCCTCAACACTCTGTCGGCCCAGGCTCAGGAAGGCGAGCTGAAGGAGCTCAACCTGATCCTGAAGGCAGATGTGCAGGGCTCGGTAGAGGCAATTTTGGGAGCGCTCCAGCAGCTGCCCCAGAAAGAAGTGCAGGTGCGAGTGCTGTTGGCGGCACCGGGCGAAATCACCGAAACGGACGTGGATCTGGCCGCAGCCAGCAGCGCCGTGATTGTTGGCTTCAACACCACCTTTGCCAGCGGTGCCCGTCAGGCCGCCGATGAAGCCGGGGTAGATGTACGCGACTACAACATCATCTACAAGCTGCTGGAGGACATCCAGGGCGCGATGGAAGGGTTGCTGGAGCCGGAAATGGTGGAGGAATCCCTGGGTCAGGCCGAAGTGCGGGCCGTCTTCCCAGTGGGACGTGGGGCGATTGCGGGCTGCTATATCCTGTCGGGTAAGGTAATCCGTAACAGCAAGATTCGCGTCCTGCGGTCTGGGCAGGTGGTGCATGAGGGCAACCTGGATTCGCTGATGCGGATGAAGGACAAGGTCTCTGAGGTGAACTCGGGCTACGAATGCGGCATCGGGGTCGATAGCTTCAAAGACTGGGTGGTTGGCGACATCATCGAAGACTACCGCCTGATCTCGAAGCGCCGCACGCTCAGCACCTGAGTTGGATTGTTCAATTGAATTTCTGGATGGAGAGGGGGATATTCCTGCTCTCCATTTTTTGCCTCCCGGCGTTTGGAGCTTCCGGGCGTTTGGGCCTCCTAGGGCGATGTTGCTACCCGACAGGCCGTTTCCGGGAAACTGCGGATTTTGCTGGGGTTTTTAAGGGATTTCCTGACGACAACGGTTGGCTTCGTAAAAAGGAAATATGCGGTTCTTCAAAACCCAGTTCGAACAACCGGTTCAAACTTCCTTCTACATTTGCGGATCGAGGCTGGAGCAGATTGAAGCAGATCTTGGGTAGCGCCTCTGTTCGGTACTGATGGATCTGCGTAGGCTCTGGCCAACCGTGTAAACAGGCTGTCATCTCAACATCAACATGAAGAAACATTCCTGGCTGAGCGCCCTGGAAAACGCGTCGCTTGTCGGCCTTGGGGCTGGATCTGTAGCATCCCTTTTGAGTAGTCAATTTTTTTTCACCACTGCGCCCCTGTCGCTGCTGGTTGTGCTGGGTTTGATGAGCCGACGCCGCTTGACTCAGGTGACAGAGCGGCAAGCCGCCACCCTGTCTGAAACCGATCAATACCTGGCCCTGCAAGTGGATCGGCTGCACGAGCAAATCACCGCTCTGCCGACTCCCGAAACTATTAATCGGCTGAATCGCACCCTGCTGCAAAAGAACCAGGAAGTGGCAGATAAAATCCACGGTGAGATGCTGGTATTGAAACAGGGCATGCACCAGCGGATTGCCGCCGTAGAACAGCAGGGGCTGGGGTCTGTGCGTCAGGAAATGCGTCAGCTGATTGAGCGCTACAACTACCTGACGGAAACCGTGCAGCAGCTCACGACCGATTTCGGCGATCTGTCGAGCCAGGTGCAGGCCGATGCGCTCCAGCTGGCGTTTGAGCAGCTGAAGCAGGATATTGTCACGCTGCAAACCAATTTTGAGGGGCTACAGCAGACTAAGCCCAACCTTTCGGTGCTCCAGGAGCACATTACCCGCCTCGACCGCCAGTTCAGCAAATTGCCGCCGCCGGTTGATCTGAGCTCTCTAAAGCAGGAGGTGGGCGAGCTGATTAAAATTGTGGCCGATCTGGTGCCGCGCCGTGACTTCAGCAGCCTGCTGGGCGAAATCAAATCGTTGCACGAACAGCAGGACACCCTGAAGCAGTCGGTAGTGGCGATCGAAACCGCTGCCCTTAACTTCAAGCGCACCTTCAACGAACTGCCCAAGCTGAACGACCTAGACGATCGCCTCGGGAAACTGAATCTGGCGGAAGCCGAGCTGACAACCCAGCAGATGCAGATCGACCGGTTGGCCTCCTCGTCCAGCATCTATCCAGAGCTACAGGATCTGGCCACCGGCTATTTGAACAACCTGCGGGTGCAGTTAGGTACCATCCAGGACTTTACTACCCATCTGGCCCAGCAGCAGCAGCAGTTGCGCGACCAGTTGAACCAGCTGCCCCAAACGCTAGATGTCGTGGCTCTACAGCGCCAGTTCAGCGAGCTTTCCCAGCGCCTGCCGGTGTCTGAAGGGGCGATCGAGTCCTTCAAATCCCGCGTGCAGGAGGTGCTGCGGCAGGAGCTAGACTACATCAACCAGCAGCTCCAGGTCGTGGCCAATGCGCCCCAGTCTGAGCTGATCTTTGATTTCCAGCCGCTGCAAGCGGGCGAACCGGGGCTGGCCGGCAGTCGGGCCACCCTGGAACAGGCGTTAGACTCGACCCAACAGCGGCTGATCCTGATCTGGCCCTGGTCTAACCACAGCGGACTGGACGAAACCCTGTTCTACAAGTTCGAAGCTTTCTTGAAGCAGGGCAAGCAGCTTGAGGTGGGCTGGTGCTATTTGGCCGACCGTCAAGAAGAGCGCTGGCTGAGCAAAATGCAGCGGGGCTGGATGAATGATCTGAGCGACCGCAGCCTGCTCCAGGAAACCCTGCACAAGTTCCTTCAGCTCAAACGCCTCTACGCCGACCGCTTCCAGTTCAAAATTCTCGGCACTGCTGAAAACTTCCTGGTCTCCGACGAGAATTTTGCAGTGTTGGGGATCGCGGAGGGTCTGAAGACGACAACGGCGTTCCCCGAACTTCAGCTCAAGCTCAAGACCACCGATGCAGCCGTGATCGAACGTCTGATCCAGCGCTTCGACGATCCGGTTCTGGCCGACGATGACCTGACCTCCTACTGGAATCGGGCCGTTACCCGCTACGATCTGGGCGACAAGCTGGGGGCGATTGCCGACTACACCCACCTGCTCTCGGTTTACCCCAACGATGGCGTTGCGCTCAATCACCGGGGGCTGGCCTACTACGAGTTGGGCGATCTCGACCAGGCTTTAGATGACTTGACCGCCGCAGTGCATCACATGCCCGACGCCAGCGTCGCCTACTGTAACCGGGGCTTTATTCGAGCCGAACAGGGCAATCATCTGGAGGCCCTGCAAGACTACACGCTGGCTCTCCAGGCCCGGCCCCACAGCCCCATGGCCTACTTCTATCGCGGCATGTCCCAACACAAGCTGGAAAGCTACGCCGAGGCGATTGCGGATTTTGGCGAGGCAATTCGGCTGGCTCCCGATGCGGCAGTGCCCTACTACTATCGCGGCTTGGCCTGGCAGAAGCAGGGAAATCACGCCGAGGCGATTGCGGATTTTGAGCTGGCTGGCCAGTTCTTCTGGGTGCGAGGCAGCAAAACCAACGCCCAGAAAGCCATGAAGCAGGTGGTCAAACTGCGGCAGGAACTTTCCCAGGAACTGTCGCAAGCTGTTCCTGAGCATGCAAACCATAGGCCATCCCACTCCGGCTCTGTGGCTGACCAGACGCTGGAGCCGGGTCTCCGTTCCCAGGCGATCTATTCGGCCTAGGGCTGCCTGATCAGCCTAGGGCTACCTGACCGTCGGGGCCGGGTTGGGGCTCCCTGCTCAACAGCCCTCCATGCGATAGGGCCAATCGGCCCGCAGCTGCAACGAGCGCTCATCCATCTCCTCCCTGTCTCGCCATTGTTGTACTCGCCATTGTTGTAAGGGCGTTGCTGAAAGGGGAATGGTTTATGCTGGCAGAGGCACAGTCCGATACTTCAAGTAGTGCAGCAACAACCGCAGCGAACACTTCAGCATCTCGACTGACTTGGAGTAGCACAACGTCTTCCGGTGCAATCGCGCCA
>JBJTUI010000733.1:0-6498 GCA_046080625.1 Elainella sp.
GGAGCAAACCCAGGACGAGCGGGCCTGCTTCTGGCAAATCCGCGATCTGGACGGGCGCGAAGTTCCCTCCCAGCCCCACTGCTGGCGCGAAAACGGCAAAACCTACTGCCAGATCTACTTCCGGGCCGAGAACATTCCGGCCATCGGCTACCGCTGCTACTGGCTGATGCCGCGCCCAATTGGCAACCCGGTGCCCCCAGTTCCGGCCCCCGGCACAGGCTTTGTCCTGGAAAACGAGCGGCTGCGGGTCACGGTCGATCCGGCCACGGGCAACCTGTCGGGCCTGTTTGACAAACTCTACCGCCGCGATCTGCTCAGCCGGGGCAGCAACGAGCTGCAAGCCTTCCGCGACAGCGGCCAATATTGGGACGCCTGGGACATCGCCCCCAACTACGCCCAGTTTCCCCTGCCCCCGGCCCAGCTGGTGCAGATTTTCTACGAGGATCGCGGCCCGCTCACCACCCAGATTCGCGTGATTCGCCGCATCGGCCAATCTACCTTCAACCAGGTCTATCGCCTTGATCAGGGCGCAGCTCTGATGAGAATTGAAAATCAGGTGGACTGGCGCGAACGCCAGGTGCTGGTCAAGGCCGCCTTTAACTTCAACATCAACGCCAGCGTCGCCAGCTACGAGATTGCCTGCGGTGCGATCCAGCGAACCACCCGGCCCCAAGCTCCTGCCGAACGCGCCAAGTGGGAAGTTCCGGCCCTGCGCTGGGCCGACCTGAGCGACAGCGTCACCAGCAATTCCTTTGGCGTCAGCATTCTGAGCAACTGCAAGCATGGCTACGATGCCCGCCCCAATCAGCTCCGGCTCTCCCTGCTGCGCGGCTCCCTCTGGCCCGACCCCAAATCCGACCTGGGCCAGCACCAGTTCACCTACGCCGTTTACTCCCACGACCGCGACTGGCAAGCCGGACAAACCGTGCGCCGCGCCGCCGAACTCAACCAGCCCCTGCGCGTCCTCAATCTCAGCCCCACCAGCCTCAGACCCGTAGGCCAGGCCAACCTACCGCCCGTGGGCGAATTCCTGTCGCTGCCCGCCAACTTCATGCTGACCGCCTTCAAACCCAGCGAAGAATCCAGCCCCACCAGCCCCAGCCAGTGGATTCTGCGGGGTTACGAATGCCACGGCAGCAGCGGCCAGCTCAACTGGCAGAACGGTCTGGGTGCGACCCTGAAGCAGGTGCTCAACCCCAGCGCTACCCGGCTGAATCTACTGGAACAGCCAGTTTCTGAGCCAGTGGGTCCAATCTCCCCGTGGCAAATTACGACCTACAGGTTTAACAGGGTTTAGGCACTCTCTGGCAGCCAGTCTTCATCCAGGGCTTGCTCCAGGGTAAACCAGGGCTGGGCGGGAATCTGGGCTGCGTCCAGTTCGCTATCGTCCAAAAACAGCTTTCTCCCGTTCTGATAGCAATCCAAAAAATTGAATCGCAGGTGATTGCTCAGGCTGGGGCTGTCTCGCAGGAGCGCCCGAATCTGGATGCGAAAGTTTCTGATCTCCAGCTTCCAGCCCCGCCCGCACCGTTCTCGCTCAGTCTGCCAGTATTTGAGTTTGAGCAAGTGCTCGCAAAGCCGCATCAGGTAGCTCAGAATCGCTCGTTTCTCGCTTTTGCCCAAGCTCTCCAGCTCCTCGATCAGGTTCTCCAGGTCGATGTTGTCAAAATCTCCAGCTTGCAGCTGCTCCAGCGTTTTGGCGAGCCAGAGCTGGTAGTCGGCGTCGTAGAGCGAAGTTTGTCGTGATTCAGCGCTCATCCTGCATCCTCTCCTCAGCGTCAAGTAGCTGCCAGGGCAACCAGTCTTCGTCCAGGGCTTGCTCCAGGGTGAAATAGGGCTGGGCGGGAATCTGGGCTGCCGGGAGTCTGCTGGCCTTCAGAAACAGCTTGCGTCCGTTCTGATACTCAGCCTCAAAGTGTTGCTGGAGGTGGTTTCTCAGACTGGGGCTGTCTTGCAGGAGCGCCCGAATCTGGAGCCGGAAATTGGCAACTTCGGCATCCCATCCAGCAAAGCAGGTTTCGCGCGCTGCCTCCCAGTAGCTAATCTTTAGTAAATGCTCGCAGAGCCGCATCAGGTAGCTCAGAATCGCCCGTTTTTCGCTCTTGCCCAAGCTCTCCAGCTCCTCGATCAGGTTCTCCAGGTCGATGTTGTCAAAATCTCCAGCTTGCAGCTGTTCCAGCGTTTTGGCGAGCCAGAGCTGATAGTCGGTGGCGTAGAGCGAGGGTGCAACCGTTCTGAGATCCATAGCTTTACCCAGTGCCGATTCTAGAAAAACCTGATGGGGGGAATTTAGGCAGCCGAGGCCGCGAGTTTTCTTCAGTGCGCGAGTTCCTTCAGTGTAGGCCAAGGCCAGACGGCGGGCATAAACAGGCATAAAAAAGGGGCGCAAGGCCCCGATTGCTTCTGAATTTTTTGAATTTTGGATTAACGAACCAGCGCCACCTAGGCGGCAGCCAGACCGTGGGCCGACATCCGCATGATGTCGCGGGGGCCAAAGCCAATATTGCTGAGGGCTTCGCCGTAGCTGATCATAAAATCTTCCACCAGCGCTTCTTTTTCCATGCCCAGCTCGCGAGCATCGTCCTCCACCTGGTTCAGCATTCGCCAGACCAGCGGCAGGTTTTGCTTGTTGGCCTCTTCCAGCTCGGCCTTGGAATCGTCAAAATTGGCCTTGAGCCACTCTTCGCCAAAGTTGAGATGCATGTACTCGTCTTTCACGACGCCCTCAGTGATCTTGCGAGCGAAGTCGTCTGCCACCGGAATATAGATGTTGTAGGCGGCAATCGCGAAGCACTCGATGATCAGCGATTGGATCAGCAGGCAGGTGACGATCCGGCCTTCGGCAGCGGCTTCCTGGAAGTTGCGGTGCAGATCGGCAAAAAACTGGTTGGCAAACACCATGTCGGGCGTCACGTCCAGGTTTCGGCCACAGGCTTGAAACCCTTTCATGTGGCGGTTTTCCATTTTTGCCAGACCGTGAAGCTGGTCGGCGGCATCGGGAATCAGTTCGGCCAGCCGTTCGTAGTTGGCATGGGCTTCTAGCTCGCCTTCAATCACAATCGCGTTGATGCGGCTGTAGGCGTCTTTGTAGGCGGCGCTTTGAAAATCCAAGCTAGGGCTGATTTCAACCTGCTGCATAGGGTCAGTCGTCTCCTCGGTAAAAATGGGCCGATGTCTCTCGTATCTCTCGGGCAATCCGGTGGCAATTCGAGGCAATTCGTTGATTCAGCCGAACCCGGTCTTAAGCGATTCAGCCAAAGTAACTGAATTGTAAAATATTTGGTGAGCTGTTGCCGACCCACCCGGTTCAACCTTATACCCACACCCCCCCCAATCACAAGTTGATCGCCTCAAATCATCCTTTAGCCAGAATTGCCGTAATTTTGCTGAGCCTGGGCGCGGGTCTGATGCTGCTGCCGCTGGTCGTGGTGCTGATCGCGGCCTTGAATCTTCGCCTCGCCTCGCCCCACGGGTCTCTGGCCAATCTGGCAGCCGCCTGGCAGGAGGGAGATTTTCTGCTGGCCTATGCCAACTCCGCTCTGGTGGCTTTAGCCGTCACCGGGCTGCAAATTCTCACCTCGGCTCTGGCGGGCTACGGACTGGCGCGCCTGAAGTTCTGGGGCCGCAAAACCGCGCTGCTGGTGATGCTGGCAACGCTGGTGATTCCGTTTCAGCTGCTGGTGATTCCCACGTTTCTGGTGCTAAAGGCGGGCCATCTGATCAATACCTACGGGGCGCTGATCCTGCCAACCGCCGCTAGCGGATTTGGCATTTTTTTGCTGAAGCAGTTTTTTCAGACGATTCCGATCGAGCTAGAGGAAGCCGCCGCTCTCGACGGGGCCACCCGACTCCAGACCCTGACCCGAGTGATTCTGCCTCTGGCTCGTCCGGCCCTGCTCACCCTGTTCTTGTTTACGTTCATCGGCGAATGGAACGATCTGTTTAAGCCACTGGTGTTTACCACCCGGCCCGAACTGCGCACCGTTCAACTCGCTGTTGCCTCTTTTCAGGAGCAGTTCACCAACGACTGGTCGCTGCTGATGGCTGCCGTCGTGATCGCCACGCTGCCCGCCGTGCTGCTGTTTGTCGTCTGTCAGGGCCAGTTTGTCCGGGGCATTGCCGCCACGGGCATCAAGAATTGAAATTGGGTCAGATAGCTGGGCCAGGCTGTTGGGTCAAGCTGTCGGGTCAGACCACTGGGCCAGACCACTGGGCCAGACCACGAGCTAGAATCGAGACAACTCGCCGATCGGCACAGGATTGCTGTAAAGAAATATTTCCATCTCGCAACCCCAACGGGAGATCAAAGCCAGAATGACACTGTAATAACCCTGTTAGGTTTTGGTCAGAAGCAGGAGGCTTGACCCACCACAAACGGTCTTGAATCTGTTTCTAGACTGCCGAGACTAGCTAATTTACTGGGGATACAGTTTTTTGCTCGTGCCACCCCCCGCAAGCGGTCAAACTTCTAACTTTGGGTCATCTTCAAGCTCTGAGCGAGCAGCAGAGCTGCTGAAACTGCTGGCTGGTGAAGCTCTATTCCCCGATTCATACGGTTCAAAAACTGGATACTGATATACAAAAATGACTACGCCAAGTGAATTTACTCAATGTCTGAATCTAGCTAGAGCGCTGGAACTGATCACCTCCAGCCGAACAATTGGGGGCGTTTTCTATGTCTACAATGCCGCAGGACAGGCCAAAGCTTGGGACAGCTTCATTGCCGAATATCCCCTAGAGCGGTTGCAATCTATGGTGAATAATCAGCGCCGCCAGCCCCGGTTTAAATCCACCTAAGGGCCGAGTCCTTCCATCGACTCAGAAGCAGGAAACAGAAGCAGGTGAATTTAGAGGCGCTGTTTGATCCGGTTAATCCTTGGAGCTTATGGGTGCCGCTGAGTCTGCTGGGCCTGATTGGGCTCGCAGCAATTTACTTTATCCGCGTTAGTATCAAAGAATCGCGTTAATCTCCTGCCCATGACTGTCTCCCTGGCTCAGAATGCCATCGCGCTGCTAATTGAATTGGCAGAGCAGGGAGAGATTGACCCTTGGGATGTGCAGGTGATCGAAGTCATCGACCGGTTCCTTAGCAAGCTGAAGCCGCCGACCAGCGAGACAAGCCGCAGTTCCGGTCGTGCCCCCTATGAAGCAGATCTGTCCGAGTCGGGCCAGGCTTTTCTTTATGCGTCCATGCTGCTGCTGCTGAAGGCCGACAGTTTGGCCCGCCTCGAAGCCAACCAGGAGCCCGAGGTTCCCGAAGAATTTGACGACGGTATCGGCATCGAGCGGCCCCTGTTGCTCAACCTGGAGCAGCAAATCCGCAGAAGGGCGGCTGCCCCACCCGTGCAGCGACGGCAGGTCACGCTCCAGGAGCTGATTGCCCAGCTCAACCTGATCGCCACGGCCATAGCTGACCCCAAGCCGCGCCGCGTAGCCGCTCGCCGTCCCCGGCCTCAGTCGCCCAGTCAGGCGATGCGCACAATTGCTCAGTTGGCCCACGAAGAGAATTTATCTGAGATTGCTGCCGTACTGGATGCTTTTCTGTCGGCCCACTGGCAGGAGATGGGCTCGGAGCAGGACTGGCTCAACTTTGAAACGCTCCTAGACCACTGGGCCCAGGCCCAGGCAACGCCTGCCAAATCAAATCGAGGTAAGCCTGAGGCTCTGGCCAGCCCAACGATTCACGACCGGGTGGGTGTGTTCTGGGCGCTACTGTTTCTCTCGGCCCAGTCAAAGGTGGAACTTTCCCAGCAGGAATTTTATCAAGATCTCCAGGTGCGCAGCTTTTCACCCGACGAAGCCCCTGTGCCAATTCCGCCACCAGATTAGGGCAGTCCTGGCAAGCTTTGATTGCCAGTTTTTTGAACAAATCTTTTCTCGGTATTAATTCCACAAAAAACCGACAATCAGCCTGATCTTTTGGATGGATTGTGAAAAACTGGAAGGAGCTATCTGTATAAATCCAGCAGTTCCCAGTCAGTTAGATGCGGAGGGTGTAGACCCAGACTCCCGATCCGGCGTTTGTTCCTGCGCCCGTTATCCATTCCTCACGAGCTTAGAAAGCGCTATAGACAATCAGAGGTTCTGGATCAGGATTCGGGATCAGGTTCGGGCCATCGTTAGGCAGCTTGTACGAATAAGTTGATCACCTGGATCGGTCTACTGGCTTGAACAAGGGGCTTAAGCCCATTGCCTGCTCAGGTTATTTTTACAAGACTCCTTAATTGGTCACTGGTTGGTAGGGCATCTTAAAAGCGCATCTCCATGTAGATCAGGTTGATAGAGGACTAAAAGTTTATGAAAGCCATGATTCTGGCAGCCGGTAAAGGAACAAGGGTTCGTCCTATTACCTACACAATTCCGAAACCCATGATTCCGATTCTGCAAAAGCCAGTGATGGAGTTTTTGCTGGAACTGCTGCGGCAGCATGGATTCGATGAGATCATGGTCAACGTCAGCCATTTGGCCTACGAGATCGAGAGCTATTTCCGCGACGGG
>JBJTUI010000734.1:0-5323 GCA_046080625.1 Elainella sp.
ATGAACTATGTAGAAGTGATTGAAACCGTCATTTCTAGCTTGCAGCAGGACCAGAGCGCAATGGTCAGCCATACGGACAGTGCCTACCTGTGGAAGTTCAAGTATGGCAGTGTGGAAGTGTTTGTCCAGCTGCCCGGCACCAGCGACGAAGACACGCTAACCGTCTGGTCGCCGATTTTGAAACTGCCGGTTCAGAACGAAGCCCAGCTGCTGCGGAAGCTGATGGAGCTGAACTGGACCAGTACCTTCGAATCTCGGTTTGCAATTGTAGAGAACCAGGTGGTTGTGAGCGCTCAGCGCACCCTGGCCGAACTCTCTCCCGCCGAGGTTTCGCGCAACATTACGATTGTGGCCACGATTGCCGACGACAATGACGAAGCCCTACAGGCTGAATTTCCCGCTTGAGTTTTGAGAGCAATGATCACAAGCGCTGGCGGCTGATTCCTCCGCTTGAGGCTGCTGGTTCTGTGCAAATGGCCATCGACACCTGGCTGCTAGAACAGCATCGTTTGGGACTTCATCCGCCCACGCTGCGGTTTTATCGCTGGTTGCCGGTGGCCATTTCTTTGGGCTATCACCAGTCTCGCTACCCGGAGCAGTGGCAGCACCTAGTCTGGGATGGCAGGCAGGTTGATCTAGTGCGGCGTCCCAGCGGTGGGCGGGCCGTGCTGCATCAGGGCGATTTGACCTATAGCGTGGTTGCTGCCGGGTTTGTAGGCAGCAGAATGCAGGTTTATCAAAGAATCTGCGAGTTTTTGATTCAAGGCTGGCAAACTCTGGGGGTCGAGCTGACTTACGGCGAGGCGGGCCGGGGCTATATTCACAATCCCAATTGTTTCGGCACAGCAACCGGTGCAGATCTGGTCACTCCAGCAGGTGTCAAGCTGATTGGCAGCGCCCAGCTGCGGCGCGGTACAGCAGTTTTGCAGCATGGCTCAATCCGCCTTACAACCAGCCCAGAGCTGTTTCACCAGGTGTTTGGGGTTGAGCTACTGCCTCTACCCGGCGATCCGCCTGCTTGGGCTGAGCTGGTGGAAGTGTTGATCGCTGCGGCTGCCGAAACCTGGGGCGTGGATCTGACGACTCAGCCTCTCAGTCCAGCAGAATGGCAGCAAATCGAAGCATTTGTGGCTAAACCCCAGTGAAACTCTATGGATATGGCTTTCACTATAAATAGCTGTGAAAAATCTTGATGAGTAAGTCTTAACATTTTTTAGTAATATGGCTGTATTCACGAAATAAGTATTTTTGCTCAGCGCCATGATGACCGATCAATTTCCTTGGCTGACTGCGATCGTCTTACTCCCACTCGTTGCGTCCTTTGCCATTCCGGTGCTGCCCGACAAAGACGGCAAGCAGCTCCGGTGGTATGCCCTGGGTGTTGGCATCGCAGACTTTGTTTTGATGTGCTACGCCTTCTGGACGCATTACGACGCCAGTAACCCCAGCTTTCAGATGGCAGAAAGTTACGCCTGGCTGCCGCAGCTCGGCCTTAATTGGGCCGTGTCGGTGGACGGAATTTCGATGCCGCTGGTGCTGCTGGCCGGGTTAGTGACGACGCTGTCGATTTTCGCGGCCTGGCAGGTTGATCGCAAACCCCGCCTGTTCTACTTCTTGATGCTGGTGCTCTACGCGGCCCAGATCGGCGTGTTTGTGGCTCAAGATGTCCTGCTGCTGTTTATCGCCTGGGAAGTTGAGCTGATTCCGGTTTACCTGCTGATTTCAATCTGGGGCGGTCAGCGTCGCCGCTATGCCGCTACCAAGTTCCTGCTCTACACGGCTCTGTCCTCCATTTTTATTCTGGTGGCCGGGTTAGCCATGGCCTTCTCTGGCGACAACTTCACCTTTGACATGGCCGAGCTGGGCCTGAAAAACTATTCGCTGGCTCTGGAACTTCTGCTCTACGCCGGTCTGCTGGTTGCCTTCGGCGTCAAGCTGGCCGTATTCCCGATGCACACCTGGCTGCCCGATGCCCACGGTGAGGCTTCCGCACCGGTCTCCATGATTCTGGCGGGCGTGCTGCTGAAGATGGGCGGCTATGGTCTGATTCGGTTGAACCTGGAGCTGTTGCCCAACGCCCACGTCTACTTCGCGCCGATTCTGGCAATTCTGGGTGTGGTCAACATCATCTACGGAGCCTTCAACTCCTTTGCCCAGCCCAATATGAAGCGGCGGCTGGCCTATTCCTCTGTATCCCACATGGGCTTCGTGCTGCTGGGGATTGCCTCCTTCACCGATGTGGGCGTCAGCGGGGCGATGCTGCAAATGCTCTCCCACGGTCTGATTGCGGCCCTGCTGTTCTTCCTGGCTGGAGTCACCTACGACCGCACCCACACCCTGGCCCTGAACGAAATGGGCGGCATCGGGCGCGTCATGCCCAGCGTATTTGCTCTGTTCACGGCAGGCTCCATGGCCTCTCTGGCCCTGCCCGGCATGAGCGGATTTGTAGGTGAGCTGGAAGTGTTCATGGGTGTGGCAACCAGCGACATCTACAGCACAACCTTCCGAACGGTGACGATTGCCCTGGCCGCAGTTGGACTGATCCTGACCCCGATCTACCTACTGTCGATGCTGCGTCAGGTGTTTTACAGTTCCGAAGCGCCGAGCTGCGACATGACCAACAAGAGCTGGCAAAATGCTGGCGACCAGGAAGCCGTTTGCTTCGGCACCAACTGCGTTCTGCCCGCCAACGCGGTCTACAGCGACGCCAAACCTCGGGAGCTGTTCATTGCCTTCTCGTTCCTGGTTTTGATTGTGGCGATTGGTGTCTATCCCAAGCTGGCAACCCAGATGTATGACACTAAAACCGTGGCTGTAAACACGCATGTGCGCGAATCCTACAGCCAGATTGCCCAGGCCAACCCGCAGATCTTGGCTAAGGGGCTGCTGTCTCCCCACTTCACTGAAGCTGAGGTGGCTCCAGTACTGGGGATACTGAAATAGGTTTGCTCGATTAACTAGCTCTAATTTAAGGATAATAAAGCTCGCCTCTAATCAATTAGAAGCGAGCTTTTCGTTTATTGGTTAACGTCGGGGAGCCAGAATTAGACCGTCACGGCCAGCTGACTCTCGATCATCTCCCGGTACTGGCTCTTGGGTTTGACGCCTTTCATTTCGCCAACCAGCCCCTTGGCCCTGAAGAACTGCACGGTTGGCGTACCCACCACCCCAGCGGATTCGGCGATTTCCGGGTCTTGCTCGATATCGATTTCGATGTAGTGGATTTTGCCCTCGAACTCATCGACAATTTTGCTCAGAATTGGCTTCAGGGTATGGCAGGGACCGCAGGTAGGCGAGGCATATTTCACCATGATCAGCCGGTCGCTGTCGTGGTAGAGCTTGCGCAGGGCATAGCCACCCACATGGCGCGTTCTGGCCAGATCGAATTCGGCGGCTTCCTCGGCCTCGGTTTTGTGGACCGGAGCAGCGGCAGCCGGTTTTTCGGAAGCTTCGGTTTGGTGGAACTCCTGGATCAGGTCATTAGCGGCCAGCCAGCGCTCGGCCAGCAGAGCGGCCATACAGCCCGTTCCGGCTGCGGTGATACCCTGGCGGTATTCGTGATCCTGTACGTCACCAGCCGCATAGACGCCCTCGACGTTGGTTTGAACCCCGTGCCGCGTCACGACGTAGCCTACGTCATCCAGCTCTAGCTGGCCTTCGAATAATTTGGTGTTGGGTCGGTGGCCAATCGCATAGAACAAACCCTTGGCGGCAATGTCGCTCTCCTGCTGGGTTTTGTGGTTGCGGACCCGAATCCCCTGCATCCAGTCCTCCGAGCCAAACACATCCACAGCTTCCGTGTCCCAATGCACGGTGATTTTCGGGTTTTTCAGCACCCGATCCTGCATGGCCTTACTGGCTCGCATTTTTTCACCGCGCACCAACAGATGCACATGGTCGCCGTATTTGGTCAGATACATGGCTTCTTCCGCCGCCGAATCGCCCCCACCAATCACGGCAATTTCAGCGTTGCGGAACACGGGCGTCGCACCGTCACAAATGGCGCAGGCCGAAATTCCCCGGCTCCAGTACTGAAGCTCGCTAGGCAGTCCCAGCCGTTTTGCAGTTGCGCCCGTGGCAATAATCACACTGTGAGCCCGAACCTCCCGCTCCTCCGAGCGAATCACAAAGGGCCGCTGACTGAAGTCTACAGAGATCACATCCTCCGTCACTAGCTCAGCCCCCCAGCGCAGCGCCTGAGCTTTCATCCGATCCATCAGCTCCGGTCCCATGATGCCATCGGGGAAGCCTGGAAAGTTCTCAACTTCTGTGGTCGTCATCAATTGTCCGCCTGGCAGCCCACCGGCCTGAAAACCTTCGAACATAAACGGCTTCAGGTTTGCCCGAGCTGCATAAATTGCGGCAGTGTAGCCCGCTGGCCCTGAGCCAATGATCACGAGATTCTCAATGGATGGAGTTGTCATAATCTATATAAACTCATAACGACTACGCTTTATAAGTTATTGTATCGAACTTGGTGAAAAAATGCAAAGGCCTGATCGGGTGAAAGAGCGGCCAGTCGCTCCAGAATGGGGTCGGAGTGGGATCAAGATGGGAATTGAAGCGCTCCCAGTCGAGGCGGGATGGAAGAGGGCAGCGGTTTAAAACAAAAACTCCCCCGTCTTCATAAGACAAGGGAATTAGAACACTCGCAATGACATGATGAGGGTTCCCCGCGACGCCGTCTTACCTCAGTTTTTGACCTGGACGAATCCAGGTGGGCACCATAATCGCTGACTTAAAGTTTCCGGGTACAAGCCCGGTCTACTGCCGCCAGGATAGCTTAGGTTCCCTTATTCAAGAAGCATAGATCATAAAACTCTATTGGCAGTCACCAACGTCGCAGTAGAACCTCCTCTATTCTAGCGGGGCAAAATCGGACCTGCCGCAATCTGAAGACGATGTTAGAAAATTCTGATTGATTAGAAGACCTTGATTTAAGATTGGCCCGCAAAATCACGGAGCCTCTCCCCCAACCGACCCGCCGCAGGCCATACTGTTAGGGAAGTCACTGATGCAAATTCGCCAAAATTCCTCCTAAGGAGGCTTGGCTTCGACATTTGTCTCACCGGATTACTCCCTTTCTCAGTCGTATGGTTAAACAGCGTTTCTCAGATCGGAATCAGCGCATGAGACTCCGGAACTCCGTCAGGCAACAGCAAGACTCGGCAGCTTTGGGACAGCAGCTTCAGCAGGCGCTGCGCCAGAAACTAGCAACCCAGCCGATGCAGATTCGCTGTGTGATTCGAGACAACACACTGCTGGTGCTGGCTGAACACTTGCTCCACGTTGAACCCGATCGCCGAGAAACCTTCGCCAGCAT
>JBJTUI010000735.1:0-7438 GCA_046080625.1 Elainella sp.
GTGTGCAGTTGGTTTAGGGTTTGCTCAAGCGCCTCTCGCGATTGAGTCTCAAACTCCTCCAGATTCATATGCGCTCGCGACCTATGTGAGTTTTGATACATAAACTGACATGACCTTTAAAGTGGCACTACACCCAAAAACCATCCCACGGGATCTCTCCTGATTATATCCAAAATTATACGGTAATAGACAAGAGTGTATTGTATTTTTCTTAGCTGTAAAAATACTGAGTTGACCACTCAATTCACCAGGCATACATCGTTTCGTCTGTGATTTATATCACCTGATGTTGCCGTTAGCGATCACTGAGGAATCTTGATTGATGCAGCCGAGTCAAGGTTGGCAGAAGTGCTGGGCCAGAAATGCTGTGTCAGAACCAGACAATTACAGCGGTTTTCAGATCAATAAACCACAGATTAATAGTGGGGTGCAGCGGCTACGCCCCCACACATCCCCTCCTTTAGCTAACTGAAATGAAAATCGGTGTAACTGAACTGGCAGTCACCCCTTACCATTGGGAGTTATGTTCTATAGAATTCTGTACTGGTACTGCCCAGCCTGATTGCATCCTGCCTAGGGCTTCAGGCCAGGGCTCGAAAACGCCGCTGGCTCCCACTGGCTTTCGATAGCCGAACCTGCGAGGCGAGGTTGACACTTATGACGTGTTTTCTTGATAATTAGGGATTGTGTGAACTTTAGACCTAGAAAAAACCTTGGCTAACGTCGTTGTCATCGGTGCCCAATGGGGCGATGAAGGGAAAGGAAAAATTACCGACCTGCTGAGCAAGTCGGCAGATGTGGTGGTTCGCTACCAGGGCGGGGTGAACGCGGGGCATACGGTCGTAGTCCAAGGTCAAACCTTTAAACTGCACTTGATTCCCTCCGGGATTCTGTATCCCAGCACCGAGTGCATTATTGGCTCAGGGACGGTGATTGACCCGAAGGTGCTGCTGGAAGAGTTGGATCAGCTGGAGTCGCTGAACATCTCGACCGAGAATCTGCTGATTTCGGGTACGGCTCACGTGACGATGCCCTACCACCGCCTGATCGACCAGGCCGCCGAGGAGCAGCGGGGCAGCCACAAGATCGGCACCACCAAACGGGGGATTGGCCCTACCTATGCCGACAAATCAGAGCGCACGGGAATTCGGGTGATCGACCTGATGGAACCAGAGCAGCTGCGGGAGCAGGTCCAGTGGGCCGTGGTGCAAAAGAATGCCGTATTGGAACGGCTTTACAACCTGCCGCCGCTCGACCCGGAAGCCGTGATCGCCGAATATCTTGCCTATGCCGAACGACTGCGGCCCCATGTGGTAGACAGCTCCCTGCGAATTCATCAGGCGGTGCGGCAGCGGCGCAACATTTTGTTTGAGGGCGCTCAGGGAACGCTGCTCGATCTCGATCACGGCACCTATCCCTACGTCACCTCCTCCAATCCGGTCGCGGGCGGTGCCTGCATTGGGGCGGGCGTTGGCCCCACCATGATCGACCGGGTGATTGGGGTAGCCAAAGCCTACACGACTCGCGTTGGAGAAGGCCCGTTCCCCACGGAGCTCAATGACGACATGGGTGTGCTGCTGCGCGACCGGGGGGCCGAGTTTGGCACTACCACCGGGCGAGAACGGCGCTGCGGCTGGTTTGACGGCGTGATTGGCCGCTATGCCGTACGAATCAACGGGCTAGACTGTCTGGCGATCACCAAGCTGGATGTGCTGGACGAGCTGTCGGAAATCAAAGTCTGTGTGGCCTACGAGCTAGACGGCGAGCGCTGTTTGGATCTGCCGACCAGTGCCCGCCAGTTTGCCAGCTGTCGCCCCATCTATAAGACCCTGCCGGGATGGCAGCAGTCCACTGCCGACTGCCGCAGCCTAGACGATCTGCCGACAGCGGCCCTCGACTACCTCAAGTTTCTGGCTGAGCTGATGGAGGTGCCAATTGCGATCGTGTCGCTGGGCGCTAGCCGGGATCAGACCATTATTGTGGAAGATCCAATCCACGGCCCCAAACGGGCTCTGCTCTATAATTCGGCTCACCCCGAGCTAGGGCTGAGGGGCGAAGAATTGGGCGTGGCAGGGCAAAAAAGCTGAGCCTATCCCCTGAAATTCGCGTCCCGGAAACTGCCCGGCAGCGCGACAGATGGGCTTGACCTGAATTCTGACTCAGTCAGGAGACCCAGCGAATCTGCTTCAGATCGTTCAGGTTTAGTTACGCGGAGCAGTTACGCAAAGCGGTTACATCCAAGCAGTTACCCGATCCTCAAAAGTTACTCGATACTCAAACTAGACACAGGTAGATTATGGAACTCACGATTGAATGTCAGAAGCGCCCGGAAGGCAGCAAACCCAACGCCCTACGCCGCGAAGGCATGACGCCCGCCGTCCTCTATGGCCACAACGGAGCTGAGTCGGTTGAGCTGGTGCTGAACACCCGCAATGCCGAAATTCTAGTGCGCAAGGCTGTGCTGAACAACACCCTGATCGATCTATCGGTGCCTGACCTGTCCTGGAGCGGCAAGACGCTGCTGCGGGAAGTCCAGTCCCACCCCTGGCGCGGTAGCCTCTACCACCTCAGCTTTTTCTCGGTCGGCAGCCACGCCACTATTGAAGTCACCGTGCCGCTGCATTTCGTCGGCGAGGCGGTTGGCGTCAAGCAGAACGGCGGTACCCTAGATGCAGTGCTAACCGAACTGACCGTGGTCTGTGCGCCGAGTGCCGTTCCCGAAGCGATTGAGGTCGATATTTCCAGCCTGGATCTGGGCAACGCCCTGCATGTCAACGAACTGTCCCTGCCCAGCGGCGTAACGGTTGTGGGTGAGGCCGACCGGGTGGTGGTTTCGGTTCTGGGCAAGGGCAGCACCGCTGCGGCTGAAGCTCCCGAAGCCTGATCTGACCGCCTTTAGCAGCTCAAATTTCCAGTTTATATAGCAATCGCAAATGATTTGTAAGAGGCGTGGAGGGGAGCCCCTGCACCCCATATCAGTGAAACAGGATTGCTACAGCTATAGTTAGGTTAGGTTTTAAAGCCAGGGGCCGCCCTGGCTTTTTGCTGACTTGCCGCATAGATGAAACCTTGATGGGTTTTCCAAAACTTGTTCGGGACTGGAAAACATCGGTCGTACAGTAGATAGAGAAAGTAGATCAACGGTTGGCTCAGTCCGGCTCAGTCCGGCTCAGCCTGACTCAGTCTGACTCAATAGCCCAGCTCAATTTCCCGCCCCTAAAACATCCATGACCGACTCCACGTTACCTGTTTTGATTCAGCAGATGCTGCGCCCGGAGTTTTATCCCCATCCGGTACAGCAGTCCAGCCCCAGCCCGGCTAGCGCTAATGTTGAGTATCCGGAAGAGTTTTACCCGCCGCCAGAGGCTACGGTGCAGCTGATTCAAACCCACATTTCCTATGTACTGCTGACGGGCGAGTTTGCCTACAAGATCAAAAAGCCGCTTAACTTTGGATTTCTGGACTATTCCACCCTAGAAGCGCGCCGCCACTTTTCGGAGGAAGAGCTGCGGCTAAATCAGCGCGGGGCGGCTGAGATCTACCTGGAGGTGGTGCCGATTACCCAGCAGGGCGAGCGCTACGAGCTGAACGGCTCCGGTGAAGTGGTGGAATATGCGGTGAAGATGCGCCAGTTCCCCCAGGATACGCTGCTGACCAATTTGTTTGAGCGGGGTGAGCTGACCCCAGAACGGGTGCAGGAGCTGGCCCAGACAATTGCTGAGTTTCACCGTCACACCACCACCAACGACTATATTCGCAGCTTTGGCGAGGTGGCCCAGATCCGCCAGGCCTTTGACGAGAACTTTGAGCAAACCGCCCAATATATCGGCGGTCCCCAGACCCAGCAGCAGTTTGACGACACCCAGGCCTACTGCGACCAGTTCTTCAGCGAACAGCAGGCATTGTTTCAGCAGCGGGTGCAGGAAGACCGGATTCGGGAATGCCACGGCGACATTCACCTGCGCAACATCGCCTATTGGCACAATCGGTTTCTGCTGTTTGACTGCATCGAGTTCAACGAATCCTTCCGGTTCGTGGACGTGATGTTTGACGTGGCCTACATCGTGATGGATCTGGAGGCACGGCAGCGGCCCGACCTCAGCACCCTATTTCTGAACGCCTACGCAGAGCAAACGGGCGACTGGGCCGGTCTCCAGGTTCTGCCGATCTACGTCAGCCGCCAGACTTACGTGCGGGCCAAGGTGACCTCGTTCTTGCTCAACGATCCGGGGGTGCCAGAGGCCGAGAAACAGGTGGCCAGCGACACGGCGGCCCTCTACTACCGGCTGGCCTGGCAGTTTTCCCAGTTCCGTAAGGGCAGGCTGATCCTGATGGCAGGCCTGTCGGGGTCGGGCAAGAGCACCACGGCCAAACAGCTGGCCCTCCAGCTCAACGCCATCCACATCCGTTCGGACGCGGTGCGCAAACACTTGGGCGGAATTGGCCTGCACGAGCGGGGCGGGGCTGATCTCTACACGCCCGAAATGACTCAGAAAACCTACGGTCGGCTGCTGGAGCTGGGTCTAGCACTGGCCAACCAGGGCTACCCTGTAATTCTGGACGCGAAATACGACCGGCAGGAGCTGCGGCAGGCCGTGATTGAGCAGGCCGAGGCCCAGGGGCTGCCCCTGCAAATTCTGCACTGCGATGCTCCCAGGGAGATCCTGCACCAGCGGCTGCTGCAACGGCAGGGCGATATTGCCGACGCCACAGCGGATCTGCTGGCCCACCAGTCGTTTGAGCCGTTTAGCGAAACCGAACAGCCCTACACCAAAACCCTCGACACGACGGCTCCTCTGGAACCGCAGCTAGCCGATCTCGGTCCCTGAACCCAAACCTTGTCCAAACCTTGGGCCAGCGCGGGCCAGACGCGCTATAAGTCTTATTAGGCTGATCGCTTCAGGGGACGAGGCCATTGTATAAGTTCAACCAGAAAGCAGGTCAGGACGCGGGATTGCGCCTGTGGATTGCCTTCACCGTCGGATTTTGGCTGGCCGGACTGCGAGCCGAAATTTGCGTGCTGTTGGGGGCGGTTGGCGGTCTGGCGACCTATTTTCTGGTCAGCGCCTGGCAGGCCGAAAAGGTCGATCCACCCCCAGCTAAACCGGCAGCCCCGAAGGAAACGCTGGGAATTCCGGGACCTCTGGGGCAGGTGTTCCGCAAACCCGCCGAGCGCTTCCGCAAAACCGGCCTCCTGGAAAAGCTGCCCAAACTGCCCAAACTACCCGAATTGCCCAAGCTGCCGCGCCGAGAACGGCGGCCCCGACGCAAGCTGTGAACCGGTCTAAAGCTGGCGGCTGGTTTTAGCCCAGTTTTAGCCCAGGTAATTTAGCTCAGGCTACATCTGCTCCAGATAATTGCGATAGCCGACTTGATCGAGTTTGGCCTGCTTGTCGAGCACCATCGCCTGGAGGGCCTGCCGGTAGGACTGCACCCGCTCTAGCAGCTCAGGCTGGTGGCTAGCGAGAATCTGCACGGCCAGCAGTCCAGCGTTTTGGGCATTGCCAATGGCGACGGTGGCGACCGGAATACCTGCGGGCATTTGCACAATCGAATAGAGCGAGTCGAGTCCCTGGAGATGTCGACTGGGAACGGGAACGCCGATCACGGGTAGGGGCGTCAGGGAAGCCACCATACCCGGCAAATGGGCCGCTCCGCCCGCCCCGGCAATAATCACTTTGAGACCGCGCCGATGAGCCTGCTGGGCATAATCCACCATACGCTCAGGGGTGCGATGGGCTGATACAATTGCGACTTCATGGGGAATATTGAAGTCTTCACAAACGCTAATGGCCTTTTGCAGGGTGGGCAGGTCAGAATCGCTGCCCATGATAATCCCAATCACAGGAGAGGACATAGAAATCTCGCTATCGACTGCCTCTATTGTATGGGTGTCTATTGTTTGGATAGCAGAAGCGACAAGGGAGAAGCGGTTCAAGAGGCAGCCGGAGTTTGCTGAAGCCGCCAGAGGGTCTGGTCAATCAATCCCCAAGCGTCGAGCCCGCCGCAGGTCAGCAGCTGAAACAGCCACAGGGGTTCGCCGCTTTCCACTTTGATACGGGGAAGCTCAGCCGCAGATAGCCCCGGTTGAATTGCCCCATGCTGGGACGTGAAGATCAGCTGATACTGGTCTTGCAGCGCGGCTGCCGTCCGAGCATTGAAATCAGCCCGTGTGCCAAACGGGTAGGCAAAGGCCCGCACTGGCTTGACTAGATGGCTTTCCAGCACGGCGCGGGACAGTTTGGCTTCTTGTTCTAGCTCCGCCCACGTCATTTGCCCTAGCGACCGATGGGTCCAGCCGTGGGAGGCGACCGTGATGCCCGCAGCTTCCAACTGTTTCACATCTGTCCAAGTCAGGTGAGGTTCGGGCAGTTCAGGCTCCAAGGCCTCGCTATCAGCCGCTCGAATCTTGCTCACCGTCAAAAACACAACGGCGGGAATCTGGTATTTGACCAGAATGGGTAGAGCCTGCCGGATGCTCTGGTAGCCATCGTCAATCGTCACCACAACAGCCGAGTGGGGCAGAGCCTGCTGCCCCTTCAGAAAACGCTCCAGGGCTTCCAGAGAAATGGCCCGCTGCGTCTTGGCCAACCAGGCCATCTGGGCCTCAAAGTCAGCTAAGTCAAGGCAGAACGGATCGTGCCAACTCGGGCCAAACCGATGATAGGTGAGGACTCGCACATTCGGAACTACGCTGCCAGCAGGTCCAGACCCATGATCAGCCGAACCGATAGAAGCCACCCCCAATCGTACTCGACCTAGCAGTAAACTTATAACCGCCAGCATAGACCGAGCCGTTTTCTTCAAGACCCAGCGATGGAGTGAAATTGATTCAGCCATACACCTAAACCGCATCCACAGAACTGCACTTCAGATATCTCCGCTATATTTTTCATCTCCCCACCTCCCCACTTCCCTATCTCCCCATCCCCCATCTCCTTATCCCCCCACTCCTCTCAGCATCCTCAGCAAAAACTGCACATTGCCGATCAAATATCGCCGCCATTTGTGGGGCTGCTGGATCAGGATTTGCAGCCATTCCAGACCCAGTTCCCGCACCCAGAGCGGTGCCCGCACCAGCCGCCCGCTCCAGTGATCGAACAGTCCCCCAACACCAATTGAGAGCGGTACCTGCAATTGCTGGCCCGCGATCCATTCCTCCTGGAGCGGATTTCCCATGCCCACCAGCAGCAGATCGGGCCGGGTGGCGTTGAGGGTTGCCATCACCGTTTCGGTCTGCTCCGGGTCGGCCAGATAGCCGTGGTGGTAGCCGACCAACTCCCAGCCAGAAAACTGGGTTTGGGCAAATTGGGCCGCCTGCTCAATCGCCTCGGGGGCAGCTCCGAGCAAAAAATAGCGGTAGCCTCGGTTGGCCGTGGCCTGCAGAAACGCCGGAATCAGATCGGTGCCCACCAGGTTTGCCTTGAGCGCAACACCC
>JBJTUI010000736.1:0-7263 GCA_046080625.1 Elainella sp.
CAGCAGGGCGTTGATGCCGACGGCAAAGGCCCAGGGGGCGAAGATGTCGAGCAGATCGGCGTTGAGGGAAGTCATGGCGTTTGGGTTAGAAGGGGTTGAAACGGCACCACCTCATAGGCTACCCCAGATCCCACCCGGTCAACGCACTGGCCCCTGGCTGCACCCAAACCTGTACCCAAACCTGCCCCTAAACCCGCACCGAATAGCCCAGAGCCGCCTTAACTTTGGCCAGGGTGACGTTGGCGATCGCCTCGGCCTTCTCGCGCCCCTGCCGCAGCACCGAGTCGAGGTAGCCCGGTTCGGCCATGATGCTCTGGTACTTGTCCTGGATTGGCTGGAGGGCGGCGATCAGCGTATCGGCCAAGAGCGGTTTGAACTGGCCCCAACCCATGTCCTGACATTCGGCGGCCACGGCAGCCTTCGTCTGGTTAGACAGGATCATATAGAGCCCCAGCAGGTTATTGCACTCGGGCCGCTCTGGGTCGTCGAACGTCAGGCCGCGCACCGAGTCGGTTTTGCAGCGCTTCACCTTGTACAAAATCTGGTCGGGCGGGTCGAGCAGGTTGATCCGACTGAGGTCGGACGGATCGGATTTCGACATTTTTTTCGTGCCGTCGGTCAGACTCATCACCCGCGATCCCTCGGCCCGGATCATTGGCTCGGGCAGCTTCAGCACCGGGGCGTCTTCCTTGCCATAGAGGTAGTTGAGCCGGGCGGCAATATCGCGAGTCAGCTCCAGATGCTGCTTCTGGTCTTCGCCCACGGGCACCTTGTCGGGTTCGTAAAGCAGAATATCGGCAGCTTGCAGCACCGGATAGGTCAGGAGCCCGGTACCGACGTTTTCGCCCTGCTTGATCGCCTTCTCCTTGAACTGCACCATGTCTTGCAGCCAGTTGAGCGGCGTGATGCAGCTAAACAGCCAGGCCAACTCGCTGTGGGCCGGGATGTGGGACTGGACAAAAATCGTGGCGTAGGCCAAGTCGATGCCGCAGGCCAGATACATCGCCGCCACCTGGCGGGTATTGTTCGCGAGCTGGCTGGGGTCGTGGGGCACGGTGATGGCGTGCAGGTCGGCCATAAACAGGTAGCTGTCGTAGTCCTGCTGGATCTCGACCCAGTTGCGGATCGCGCCCAGATAGTTGCCGAGGTGGAGTTCTCCGGTGGGCTGAATCCCAGAAAGCACGCGAGGCTTGGCCATAGGTTTCGGTGATCTTGTGATCGGGTAGGGTCTCAGGAGCCGGAATTGCAGACGGCCCAAAGCTGATTGTAGCGTGTTCAGTGGGCGGGTTTGGCTGCGCTGAGAAGGTTTATTAAAGATAGTGTTCCAGTTCTACCTCAATCGTGCAGTCTGACATGGGCTTGGCAACGCAAAGCAATACAGAGCCCGATTCAATTTGATCATCGTTCAGGAATATCTGCTCTGCCTGATCCACCTCACCTGCGATTAGCTTGCCTTCACAGGCGGCGCAGGCCCCTACTACGCACTCGAAGGGAATTTTGATGCCCTGTTCAAAGGCTTCGTTCAGGATAGATTCTGTGTCGGGCACGTCAATCGTCCGCGCAAAATCCTGGGACTGGTTGATCAAGGTGACTTGGTAGGTGGCCATGGGGGTTGCTGTTGCTCCATTTGGGGGTGAGATTTGCCGGGTTAGATTTTTTAGCCAGGTTGCGCTGATTTTGAACTAATCATTTGTCAGATCAAAAACTGCTGCTGTATTAGTCAATACGGTTGAGTCCGTGGTGCTTCTGTTCCTTAATGGCTTCTCAAACCGTTGATCCTGATGCTTCGGCGTCTATCTTTAAAGTTCCTTAAATCCGCATCTTCAGTTTGTACTGATTTGCAGATATTTCAATAAACTTTACACTTCTGTGTCATCGCCTAGCGGCGAAAATAGCCGGTTAGACCTCGCAGCCAAAAGTCCTATCCAAAGCGGATTTCAGCGTTTCAAATAGAAATCTTGCCAAAACCTTAAAGCATTATTGCTAAAAAATGAAGAAGTGCAAAAACAAAGATACCAAGATTCTTAGTATGGGGCTTGCAATTCAGGTTAGTTCTGCCGATAAATTGAAGGTAAAGTGAGCGGTTGGGTTGGCGTGAATCTGTACCAATTCGAAATATTAGTAGGAGAATCCCCAATGCCAGTAAGTCAGATTGCCTCCTTTGCTGAGAAGGCCAAAACAGATGCTGAACTTCAGAACAAACTCAAAGCCTGTGAACGGACGAAAGAACTCGTCGCCTTGAGCCAGGAATACGGATTTGCCTTTGCAGAAGAAGAGCTGTATCCGCCCAATCAGCCCGCTTTTGAGCCTGAGCAGCTTCATCCAAAATTGGTGAAAGCGCTGTTGAGATAGGGCGGTTGAGATAGAAATAACGCCAATCGCCCTCCGGTTGATCAAACTGCAGGGCGATGAGAGTTTGATCTGTTTGCTTGCTTCCCACAGAGCATGGCCCCAGGGCCGTAATCCTTTGCCTAACTGGGGCCGTTTAGCTGGGTTGCCATTCTGCCGAACAGCGTCTGGGCCTCAGCCTGGATCGCTTTGTATTGGGTGACAATCGGGCCAATTTCGGCCTGCTCCCGATCCACGTAGTCGTAGAACTGGACAAAGATTCGCTCTACTTCTTCATAGATCAGGCTGAGCTTTTCGTTCAGGCGATTCGTCACTTCGGTCTTGAAGGTATCCTTTTCGTCGTCCAGAGCTTTCTCGAACCGCTGAATGATCTGGTTGCGCTGCCAGGCTAGCCCCACGGCAAACACCACAACGCCAATTCCAGCAAAGGCAATTCCAATCGCGCTGAGAATTGCATCGGCAACCGTGAACTGAACCACATGCAGAATCACGCCAGCTACGGCAGCGAAAGCACCGCCGACAATCTCAGTGGACATATTATCCGCATTGGTAGAAAGCGAGTCTAGCAACCCTTCTTGGGTGAACAGCCGGTTGATTTTATGTTTAATGCTTTCGATCACTTCCTGGCGACGCTCCAGCACCTTCACCGAAATCATGTTGCTGGGAATATAGGAATTCTGGATGCGGTTCAGATCCTGGGTGAGTCCTTCTAACAGCTGGCGAATCCCATCTACAAAATGCTGCGCCCCCTCGTTTGACACTTCTTCTAACGAGGATTTAAGGTCGCGTTCACAGCGTTCCTGGAAGTCGTTGATCCAGGTTTGCAGGGAAGATTCTTTGTTGAACAGGCCGCTGAACGAGCGGCGAATCACCGTGAACACGGACAGATTTTCTCGAAAATCGCGTTTAATTCGGCTGGAAATACTGTCATAGCGGCCCACCAGCCGTTCGGCCAGGTTATCCACCTCGTAGCGCGACCGGGCTCGACCTGCCGTAATTTTTTGCTTGATCGACCCGGCCACCTGCTGATCTTCGTTGAGCTGAACCTGCAGCGCCTGGATGTCGCCCGCCAGAGCGTCGATGATTTTCTGAGTCGTGCTCCCCACCGAGCGCAGCTTGATTTTATAGCTCTCGCCACTGGCCACCATGTCTTTGATGTAGCGCCGCACCTCGGTAAAGCCGCTGCCCTCCCGGTCGCCCTGCAGCTCGCGCTCGGCGGAGGTGACAAAGATCGTCGGTGATTTGATCTGCTTCAGGTTAGCGTATTCCTTCACCCGTTCGATGTTCGTCTCCAGGTCGGCGGGCCGCAGCAGGTCAGCCTGCTGGAGGATAAACACCACTTTCTTACGCCACTCGGCGCTGACGAAATCGAGAAAGTCCCAGGCGCTCTTCTGGTAGGGGTTTTTGGCAAACAGCACGAAGAAAGTGAGATCGCTGTTGGGAATGTATTTTTCTGTGATCACCTGGTGTTCGGCGATGATGGTATTGGTGCCGGGCGTATCCACAATCGAAATCTCTTTCAGGATTTCAATCGGCAGGCCAATTTTGCGCAGATTCGGCTCTACCTGGGTGACAAAGCGATTCTCGGAATGGACGATTTGCTGGATCGAGTCGGTGCAGGGTTCGATGTCGGTGGCGCAGACCTCGGCCTCCAGCAGGGCGTTGACAAAGCTGCTTTTCCCGGCCTTGACTTCCCCCACCACCACAAACAAAAACGGCTCGGCGATGTTCTTGCGCAGTCCCTCAACCGTTTCTTGCAGCTTGGCGTTGTTGATACTGGCCGCCAGCCGCTGCACGTTATGGAGCAGCTCGTTTAGACTCCAGCGGTATTCCTGAAGGGTCTGGTCTAAAATCTGGCTGCTCATGGGGTTCTCCTGGCGCGTTGGACACCTGCTATTAAAGATAGTACGAATCCTTATAAATACCTCAATCGCAGAGTAGACTTTGCTCCCAGCGGTTCACTGGTCAAGGTTCACAAGGCTCACTGGTTAACCTGCCGAAATTTTTTGGCAGCCGTTCCTCCACGTTTGCTTTGCTCCAGAAGCGCTGTGTTTTTAGGATGTATTGGAGCCGCTTTGTTCGAGGGCCGCTTTGTTTCGGGGCCGCTTTGTGGTAAGAATCTGGCTTAAGCAGGGCTTCGATGGGTTTGATCGAACTGCCCGGCTCTCGTCACTGCCGCATTCTCCAGAGCGATCTCAGGACCCATGACCAAGCTGATCATCCAGATTCCCTGCTACAACGAAGAGCGCACCCTGGGCATTACCCTCGCCGCCCTGCCGCGCCAATTGCCCGGTGTCGATCAGGTCGAGTGGCTGATCATTAACGACGGCAGCCGCGACCGCACCGTTGAAGTGGCGAAAGAATTTGGCGTTGACCACATCGTCAGCTTTGCCACCAACCAGGGTTTAGCCAAGGGATTCATGGCCGGACTGGAAGCCTGCCTCAGGGCCGGGGCCGATATTATTGTCAACACCGACGCCGACAACCAATATTGCGCCGACGACATCCCCAACCTGATCCAGCCGATCCTGCGCGGTCAGGCCGAGATGGTGATTGGGGCTCGTCCGATCTGGGAAACCCAGCATTTCTCGGTGATCAAAAAGCTCTTGCAAAATCTGGGCAGCAGCATGGTGCGGTTGGCCAGCGGCACCGACATTCCCGACGCGCCCAGCGGGTTTCGAGCCTTCAGCCGCAACGCCGCCATGCAGCTCAATGTGTTTAGCCGCTACACCTACACCCTGGAGACGATCATCCAGGCGGGCCAGAAGGGAATTCCCATGACCTCCGTGCCGATCCGCACCAACCCCAACCTGCGCAAGTCGCGTTTGGTCAAGAGCATTCCTTCCTACGTCTTTCGCTCGGCCATGACGATTCTGCGGATTTTTATGCTCTACAAGCCGCTGCGGTTTTTCACCTGGTTGGGCAGTCTGCCGCTGGGGCTGGGGCTGTTGCTGGGCCTGCGCTGGCTGCTGCTGTTTTTCTTCGTCGATCCCACCCGCTCCCGCGCCCCCAGTTTGATCCTGGCGGCAATTCTGATTTTGATTGGCTTCCAGCTCTGGATGTTCGGTCTGGTCGCTGATCTGATGGCTGCCAACCGCCGCCTCCTGGAAGAAAACCGCCTGCGGCTGCGTCGCCTCGAGTTGGAAGCGGCCCGAACTCCGCTCAAACCCCGCTAGCGCTTGGTCCCATCCTCTCTCACTCTTGGCAGACGACGAATTGGCTGAACTTCTTTTCAATCGAAATTAGTGTTGTTCCATCCCCCCTGGTCAGAAGCACCCCATGCCAAAGCTGTTTTATAACTCCCACACCGTCACGCTTGCCCTGATTGCTGCCATCATGCTGCTCTTGGAGATCGCGCAGCCCAGACAATCCCGACTCTTGGCCGACGATTTAGCGGCTGATCGCACCACCCAGACAATAGACCGGGCAGCCCAGGTAACAAACCGGGCGACAGACCAGTTAACAGATCCGACAACCGACTCTGCACCAGTTCATTTGCACCAGACTCTGCACCAGAATTGGCATCTCTAGGGGAAGCTGGCGGGGGTTCTAGGTTTCTAGATTAATAGTTGGGCTGATAGTGGAGTCTATAGTGGGAACGCAACCTCACGCTACAGATTCCCTGCCCCCCCAATGCCCGGTTCCCTAATGCCCAGTTCCCCGATCCCGCCCCTAGCGACCCTGACCCAACCCGAATTAGCCAGATGGGTAGAGCTTGCCCGCTCCCAGGCCGACCCAGGCAGCGTCCTTGACCGGATTTCCTGGCTGGCCAGTGCCGACCCGAACTGGTTTGCGGTTCAGGTGCAGAGCCCCACCCACCAGGTTTGCTCAGGTGAAACCGATCGGCCCGTCGCCCTGATGAGCCTGGTAAAGCCGTTTCTACTGCTGGCCGTCCTGCATCACTATGGCAGCACAGCCGCCTGGGTAGACTGCCAGCCCTCCCAGCTGCCGTTTAACTCCCTGGCCCAGCTTCAGGCCGACGGAGGCCGCCCCCGCAATGCCATGATCAACAGTGGGGCGATCACCCTGGCCGACAAGCTGCCCGGTGCCACGGCTAACGAGCGCTGCCGGATTTTCTGCGACTGGCTCAACCAGCAGGCTGGTGCTGCCCTCCAGCTCGATCAGGCTTTACGCGAAGCCGTGCGCCAAAGCGACCGTTCAGCTAATCTGGCGCTGCTGGCTGAGTTAAATCGAGTCGGTTTAGTCGAACAGCCTGAGCTGGCCCTCGACACCTACGAACAGATCTGCTGTCTCACGGGTAAGGTGCAGGATCTGGCTCACCTGGGCCTGCTGCTGGCTCTGGGGTCGGGCCAGGAGGTTATTTTGGCCCATCGTCAGGCCGTCAACGCTATGCTGCTGACCTGCGGATTGTACGAAGCGTCGAGTTCAGCAGCGGCCCGAATTGGTCTGCCGGTCAAGTCGGCTGTCAGCGGCGCAATTTTGGCGATAGTGCCCCGTCAGGGAGCGATTGCTTGCTACGGCCCGGCTCTGGATGCGGTAGGAAATTCGGTGATTGGCCTCAAGCTGATTGAACTGCTGTCGGCAGGGCTGTCGCTCAATCTGTTTGGTTAGTCGGTTTAGCTTGATTGCTGGTTAGCTGGGGCGGGCTTGACATACAGATAGCTAGGCAGAGTTGCGCACGGTTGCACATACAGCGCTTTGCAGGTTTATGAAGTACAGTAGCAGCAATTCGCAAACCAGTTTCTCAAATGTTCAGGCATGACTAACTCCAAAGCAACCGAAAGCCACGAGGTGGCTGGCCCGCGCGGTGCACCGACGGTGATCTTGCTGCACGGCTGGACTGCCACCGCCGACCTCAACTGGTTCACCTGTTTCGAACCGCTCGGCGAGCACTTCCGCGTGCTCGCCCCCGACCACCGCGGTCACGGTCGCGGGTTGCGGCCGTCGAAGGGC
>JBJTUI010000737.1:0-6493 GCA_046080625.1 Elainella sp.
TAACGAATCCTAAAAGTCCATAACACGCTCTAGGGAAATGCGGGCGAAGCCCCCACACACCCTCCTTTAACTAACTGAAATGAAAATCGCTGTAAATTATCGGACTGCCCAGCCTGAATCACCGGAACTCAATAGACCTGAAATCAATAGACCTGAGGCACAAAAAACTGCTCGTTGCGCGGTGCCCGCACGTAGTCGTCTGCCGCAGGCCGGGGTCCCAGCTTCAGGGGGGGCGGCGTCATGTCTTCGTAGGGGACTTTGCTCAACAGGTGATGGATGCAGTTGAGTCGCGCCCGTTTCTTGTCGTCTGCCTCAATCGTAAACCAGGGCGCTTCAGGGATATTGGTGCGGGCGAACATGGCGTCTTTCGCTTTTGAATATTCCACCCAGCGATCTCGCGATTCCAGATCCATTGGGCTGAGCTTCCAGCGCTTGGCCGGGTCATGGCTGCGGGAGCGGAAGCGCTTTTCCTGCTCGTCATCGCTGACCGAAAACCAGTATTTGATCAGCACGATCCCTGAGCGGACCAGCATCCGTTCAAACTCGGGGCAGGACTGCATAAATTCCTGATATTCGGTATCTGTGCAAAATCCCATCACCCGCTCCACGCCAGCTCGGTTATACCAGCTGCGATCAAACAGAGCAATTTCTCCGGCGGCTGGCAGGTGTTGAACATAGCGCTGGAAATACCACTGGGTTTTCTCCCGGTCGGACGGAGTGCCCAGGGCTACCACATTACAGCCACGGGGGTTCAGGGGCTCGACAATCCGTTTGATCACGCCGCCCTTTCCAGCGGCATCTCGCCCTTCAAAAATCACGATCACCCGGTAGCCGACCCGCTTGATCCAATACTGCATTTTGACCAGCTCGATCTGGAGTCGCTGGAGTTCGGCTTCGTAGGTTTGCTTGGAAATTTTCGCAGAGAAAAAATCCGTACTGCCGTCAAAAATTCGTTTGGTCTTCCGCGCTTTCTTGGGGGTTCTAGCCGGTTCCGGTTGCTCAACTGGCTGCTCAGCTGGCTGCTCAACTGGTTGCTCAACCGCCAAAACTGTATCCCGGCTCTCGGTATTCTGGCTCTCGGTATTCTGGCTCTCGGCTGCTTTCGCTTTCTTGGATTTGGCAGCGAACTCCGGCTTCTCCAAGTCCGGAGCGGGCTGGGTTGAACCGTTTTGAGGGGCGGTCTGGGTTGGATCGCTCGACATGCGCGTCTGCCTTGCTGGTTAGCATAATGATTTCGAGAGCCCAGGGATAGCCCTCTACTTCCTCAGTTTCTCTGCTTAACCAGACTGTCGCTGTTTATTTAACGTGATCTTAATCTCTGTGCAGGCTCTCTAGTACAGGCTCTTTGGTGCAAGCTCTTTGGTGGGGTTGAGCCACCGGGCGGCGAGGGGAATTTGCCCAAGGCGATTTGCTGCTGCTAATGCTGTCCTCCGGCTGGCGGATGACTGGAGCCGACGGGGTCTCCTTCCCCAGATAGATGCGATGCTCTGCCCTAAGCGGTAGCGTCCTTCTAGGCGGAGTAGTTTCTCGGCGTGGAGAAGCTCGTCCTTAGCGCTGGCTCGGGCGCTGGGGTTGCTGGCTGTTTCAGGTTCCCCTATCCTAAACAGAGCTGACAATCGCAAAGTTACATCAGCTGCTTCCTGCCCCGTTGGGGTTCGTCGCTACTGGCTCTCCTGTGGGTGCCAGCTGTTCCTGATCTAGAGCACCCGGCCATTTGCCCGAAATCGAGATTGCTAGAGCCCAGCGTCAGAAGCCTAGCGCAAAAAACATTGCTCAACTCCAGGGCGGGTGCTGATTAAGCAGAGGTACTATGCAATCGCTGAACGAATCTATTTCTGCCTGTCCTGTGTTTTATACAGTCCTGATTGTTGAGAGCCCTTCAACGGATCGGGAGCTGTATCAGCGCTACCTGATGGCAGATACTAGCTGTCGCTATGCCCTGCTTGAAGTCGATTCCATTCCGCTGGCAATTGCCCTCTGTCAGACCATTCAGGTAGACAGCATCCTGATCGATGGAGCCCTGCATCAGGCCACAGGGCTGGAGCTATTCCAAAAGCTGCGAGACGGCCTCAGGAGCGATCCAGCTCCGGTTGTGCCTCCGGTTGTGATTGTGACCAACGAGAGCGATCTGGCGCTTGCGGTCCAGGCGATCAAACTGGGGGCAGAAGACTACCTGCTGAAACAAACCCTGACGCCCGAGCAGCTCCAGCTAGCGATGCGTAGCGCTATTGAAAACGCCCGGCTGCGGCTCCAGCTCCAGCTCCAGGAAGAGCGGTTTCGCATCTCCGTAGAAAACATGCTGGACTGCTTCGGCATCTGTTCGACCCTGCGGGACGAGACGGGGCAGATCCTCGATTTTCGAATTGACTATCTGAATGCCGCTGCCCTGGAAAGCAATCAGCTGACAGCCGCCGATCTGGGCCGAGGCTTATGCGAACTGTTTCCGGCCCATCGCGACACCGGCCTGTTTCAGGACTATTGCCAGGTGGTTGAGACGGGAACACCGCTGGCCAAGGAAGAGTTAATCTACACCGATCGGTTCGGCTCCCAGCAGCTCACTCGCGCCTTTGATATCCGCGTCAGCCAGCTCAACGACGGAATCGTCCTGGCCTGGCGAGATGTCACGGCCCGCAAACAGGCAGAGCTGGATCGGCAGCAGCAGCTGGAGCGGGAGCGCATCCTCAACCAGCTCACCCAGCAGATCCGGCGCTCGCTCGACCCGGCTGAAGTGCTCCAGACGGCGGTGACAGAGGTGCGGCAGTTTTTGCAGGCCGACCGGGCCTTTATCTATCGCTTTAATCCGGATTTTAGCGGCGTGATTGTGGTCGAGGCGGTGGCAGCAGGCTGGGAGTCTGCTCTGGCGGCAGCAGTGGACGACCGCTACTTCATGGATACCCAGGGGGAGGACTATCGCCAGGGGCGGGTTCAGGTGGTTGAGGATATCTATCAGGCCGGTTTGACCGAATGCCATGTCCAGATGCTGGAGCGGTTTCAGGTCCGGGCCAACCTGGTCGTGCCGATTCTACAGGGTGCAGCTCTGTGGGGTTTGCTGGTGTTAAATCAATGCACCCACTGCCGCCCGTGGCAGACTTCGGAAGTCGAACTCTTGCAGCAGCTGGCAGCCCAGGTTGGAATCGCGATCCAGCAGGCGGAACTCTACCAGCAGGTTCAGAGCAGTCAGAGGCGGCTGGAGCTGTCGCTGGAGGGCACCCAGCAGGGCATGTGGGACTATGATCTGGTTACGCGGCAGGCCTACTGGTCGCCCCAATGTAAGCGGCTGTTTGGCCTGGAACCCGATGACGCAGCGATCAGCGACGCCAGATTTTTTGACTGCCTGCATCCTGAGGATCGGGAGCGGGTGATGGCGGCTGTGCAGGCCGCGATCCAGACCCACGGCGACTACAACATCGAATATCGGGTGGTCTGGCCCGACGGCAGCTTCCATTGGCTGCATGCCAAGGCCAGGGTGCTGCGCGATCGAGAGGGCCAACCGCGCCAACTGCTGGGCACCGTGATGGACATCAGCGAACGCAAGCGGATCGAGGCAGAGCGTCAGGAGATTGCGGCGGCTTTGGCGGCCAGCAACGAACGGTTTGAGCTGGCAGCGGCGGCAGTGAACTGTCTGATCTACGACTACGACCTACAGCAAGGCCAGATTTTGCGCTCCCAGGGGCTGACCAATCTGTTTGGCTATACCCAAAGCGAGGCGGCCCCAACAGCAGACTGGTGGTTTAACCGGGTTCATCCTGACCACCGCGCTAGCCTCCTGGCTGCCAAACAGGCCGTGATTGCTGAGGGTGAATCTGCCTTTTGCCTGGAATATCAGGTGCAGCACCGGGACGGCCACTATGTCTGGGTTCAGGACCATGGTTCGATTGTGCGCGATGCTCTAGGACAAGCAATTCGGGTCGTGGGCAGCACCATCGACATCAGCGAACGCAAACGCAGTGAGCAGCGGCTGCGCGAGTCTGAAGAGCGGCTCCAGCTAGGCGTTCAGGTCGCCGACCTGGCCATTGCCCACTTCGACTATGCTACTGACCGAGTCACCCTTTCCCCCGAGGCGGCGCGGCTGTATGGCTTTGGAGCCGACCAGACCGTGATCACACGCGATCAGATCCACGCTACCTTCCACCCCGAAGAACGGGACGAGCTGATGGTGTTGATCCAGCAGGTGCTCGATCCCCAAGGCGCGGGCTGGTTTGCCCGCGAGCATCGGGTGGTCTGGCCCAGCGGCGAAGTGCGCTGGCTGAATGTGCGCAAACGGGTGTTTTTTCACCGAACCGACCTGCCCCGGCCCGACTACGCGATTCTGGCCGCCGTTGACATTACCGACCATAAACAGACCGAAGCGGCCCTGCACCAGAGCGAAGAGCGCTATCGCTACCTGGCCGGTTTGATTCCCCAGCTGGTCTGGATTGCTGACGCAAACGGCACGATTCTAGATGTAAATGACCGCTGGTCGGCCTACACGGGTTACTCTCTGGAACAGGCCCAGCAGCAGAGTTGGGAGGTGATTGTCCATCCTGAAGATGTGCCCATTCTGGCCCAGGCTTGGGCAGCGGCCCAGCAGAATGCCAGTCCCTACCAGGCAGAAGGGCGGATGCGCCGGGCCGATGGTCTGTATCGCTGGCACCTGCATCAGGCTACCCCTTTGAGGGGCGAACAGGGTCAGATTGTCCGCTGGTTTGGCACGGCTACCGACATCCACGAACTCAAATTGATAGAGGCCGACCGGGCTAGACTGCTGGCCGAGGCAGAAACGGCTCGAGCCGAGGCGGAAGCGGCTAACCGCAGCAAGGATGACTTTGTCTCGCTGGTGGCCCACGAGCTGCGCTCGCCCCTGAATGCGATTCTGGGCTGGGCCAAACTGCTGCAAACCCGCCAGTTCGATGCGGCCACGACCCACAAGGCGCTGGAAACCATTGCCCGCAATACCCAGGCCCAGGCCCAGCTGGTTGAAGATCTGCTCGACGTTTCGCGCATGGTGCGAGGCTCGCTGCGGCTCACCCTGGCCTCAACCAATCTGGAGACGGTGATCGAGGCGGCGATTGAGACGGTGCAACCCCTGGCCGAGGCCAGAGAACTGCGGTTAGACATCCAGCTCCAGCCCCTTGCGCCGATTTCGGGCGATGCCCAGCGACTCCAGCAGGTGGTGCTCAACCTGTTGACCAACGCCATCAAGTTCACCCCCAAGGCTGGCCGGGTGCAGATTCGGTTGGATCAGCAGGACAACCAGGCCCGGATTCAGGTGAGCGACACGGGCAAGGGCATTAGCTCCGATTTTCTGCCCCGGATTTTTGAACGCTTTCAGCAGGATCAGCAGAATGCCACGGCTAGACAAGGGCTGGGGCTGGGGTTAGCGATTGTCAAATACATCGTCGAACAGCATGGCGGCAGCATTACTGCCCAGAGCCAGGGCGAAGGCCAAGGTGCCACCTTCACGGTACTGCTGCCCCTGCTCCAGGCCGAGGAACTTGCGGCTGAGGCAAGCCCGCCACCGGTCGAATTCACCACTTCGCTGGCGGGTCTGCGGGTGCTGCTGGTCGATGATGACCTGGACATGCTCAACCTGACGGCCCTGGTGTTAGAACAGGCGGGTGCAGTGGTGCAGACGGCCACCCGAGCCAGAACGGCCCTGGATTACCTGGCCCAATTCCAGCCGGATCTGCTGATTAGCGATATTGCTATGCCGGAACAGGATGGCTACGGGCTGCTGTGCCAGATCCGCCAGGATACTTTAGCTGGACAGCTCCCGGCGATTGCCCTGACGGCCTACGCTGGCGAAGAATACCAGCAGGAGTCCCGACGGGCCGGGTTTAGCTACCACTTGGCCAAACCGGTCGAACCCGAGGAGCTGGTGCGTATAGTATTAGCGGTGGTGCAACGGAGGCCAGTCTGATGTCTGAGCTGTCGCCGCTCAAGGCTAATGCCAATGCCAATCCCGATGGCCAAGCCAATCCCGATGGCCAAGCCAATCCTGATACAAATTTGGTTCCAGAAGCTGCCCCCGATTTCGCTCCGCAGCCCGACCCAACGCCAGTTGAGCTTAGCCTAGAGCAGCTGCGGCTGGCCCTGAAGGGAGCCGGTCAGGGGATTTGGGACTGGGATTTGAACACCCAAACTCTCACCTGGGACGACCGCTGTAGGCAGATTTTTGGCCTGCCCGCCCATCTGCCGGTCAGCTACGAATGGCACATCAATGCCCTTCATCCGGACGACCGCCAGCGCGTGTTCGAGGCAGCGGCGGCAGCGCTACACAACCACACCGAGTTCGTGGAGGAATACCGCACGTTTCACCCCGATGGCGCAATGCGCTGGGTGCTGGCTCGGGGCCAGGGCTACTATGATGCCGCTGGCGAACCCTACCGGATGGCCGGAACGGTGTTGGATATCAGCGATCGCAAACAGGTCGAGCTGGCCCTCCAGGAAAGCGAAGAGCACTATCGCTTTCTGGTCGAGCACACCAGCGATATGGTGTTTCGGATTGGCCTGC
>JBJTUI010000738.1:0-5029 GCA_046080625.1 Elainella sp.
TGACACGGGCCTGACCAACATCACGATCTCGATCGGAACCCAGGGCTACATGCCCAACGAACAGCTGGCGGGTAAACCCAAATTTTGTAGCGATGTCTATGCCGTTGGGGTGCTGGCGATTCAAATGCTAACGGGGATTCATCCTCGCCATTTTGGTGAAACCAGCGACGGTGAAATCGCCTGGCACGACTGTATCAATCCCCAGCACCCGATCCACCCGGAGCTAGTTGAGGTGCTGGATCAGATGGTGTGCTACGACTTTCGCGAACGCTATGTCGATGCGGCGGCGGCGCTGCTGGCCCTAGAAAGCTTGCCGCCTGCCGTGACTGAAATCGGGGTTGAGGCCGAGGCTGTTCCCGAAACAATTCGCTTAGATCTGCCAACCAACGGCATTAGCGCCACTGCGATGCAGGCGGCTACCAGTCCCCAGGTCGTTACCAGCCAACAGGTGGAGACGGTCAGCAGCTTGAGTGGACAGTCGGCCAGGGCCAGCGTCGAATTCAGCCGGGGCAAGCTTGTGCCTGAGGATGAGCCGATCTCGACGGCAGTTTGGCTGTCTTCAGGCTCACTGACACCGGCCATGCCTTCTGGAACCAGCCTCACCCAGGCGGTAGGGCGACCCCACCTCTCGACGGGCAACCTGGCTGGAGAAACGACCGTCGCTCGCTCCGACTCCTGGAGCAAGCGCCTGCTCCACCCCTGGGCAATTGTGGGCTTCCTGTCGGTCAGTCTGCTGGCTGCGCTGCTGCAAACCCAGTTGCCCTTTGCCAGCCAGAAGGTGATTGACCCGAACGCCAAAAAGCCTGATTCTGTGGATGTGACTCCGCTGATCAAGCCCGATCCAAATTTGAGCCCCGCTGAACAGGCGACAGTCTATGTCAAAGAAGCCCAGCGGCTCCAGGATCAGCAGGAGTATCAGCAGGCAATTCAAGCCTACGACCAGGCAATTGCGGCCCAGCCTAACAAGGCGGAAGCCCATGCTGGCCGCTGTGAGGCGTTTAATCAGCTGCAGCAGCCCGAAGACGCAATTGTTTCCTGCAACGATGCGCTGGCCTACCAGCCCAACTACCCGGAAGCCCTGTGGAGCATAGGCAATGCCCGCCTGCTGCAAAAGCGGCCCTATGATGCCCTCAAGCTCTATGAGGACGTCACCCAGAAAAAGCCAGATTTTGCTCCTGGCTGGGTCAAGCGCGGTGTGGCTCTCCAGGCTCTGGGCCGATCCGCCGAGGCGCTGACGGCTCTGGATCAGGCAATCCAGCTGGATCGCGATTCAGCAGAAGCCTGGGTGACAAAAGGCGAAGCTCTGCTAAATCTCCAGCGCTACGATGCGGCTTTAACCGCTCTGACCAAGGCGGTGCAGCTCCAGCCCGATAACCCTGTTGCGCGTCAGCTGAAGCAGCAGGTGAGGGAGAAGGCCCAGTAGCTCGTCCAGGCTAAACGGGTGCCGAAATTTGGATCCGGACTGGATGCCAGCCTCACAGGGCTGCGGATCATCCTGGCAAACTATCCTGGCAAATTATCCTGGCAAATATCCTGACAGCCAGAAGGGTAGAATCAGGCAGTACCCCCTAGAGCATTTCCGGTCTTGGCCATTCTTGCATCCCTGGCGGCCCAGGCTGCCGACTGGCGGTCTCGCTCCACGATTCTGCACGATATCTTGGTTGTCACCTGGAGCCTCAACGCCCTGAACTGGACCGTGTTGGGGCGGGGGTTGGACTGGTTTGGCATTCGTCCCCGCACGGCAATCGGATTACTCGGAGTGCTGTTTAGCCCGCTGCTTCATGGCAATTTGCCGCACCTGTTTGGCAACTCCCTCGGTTTTTTTGTGCTGGGCTGGCTGCTGTTGCTGCGGGGAACTACTCACTTTTGGGCCGTGACCGGGCTGTCGCTGCTGGCCAGCGGGCTGGGCGTCTGGCTATTTGGCCGGGGCCAGACCTACCGATTTGGCCCAGATCAGATTTATTCGATCGAAATTGTCCATCTGGGCGCAAGCGGCGTCATCTTTGGCTATCTGGGCTTCCTGCTGTTTGCAGGCTTATTTGAACGCAACCCGCTGTCGCTGCTGCTCTCGATTACGGTCGGTGTGTTCTACTGGAATCTGCTGCCCGGAATTTTTCCCAAAGCGGTTGGAATTTCCTGGGAAGCGCATCTATTTGGCTTCCTGGGCGGAGTGCTGGCGGCGCGATTCCTACCCAGTCTTCTGCCTCCTGTTTACTGAGATGGGCAGGTGAGATGGGCGCGATTTTTGCCCCAATGCCCCGATGGCGGCTCAAGTCGGCGGCCCCAACCCGTTACACTAGAGGAGGTGAACCGGAAGAGAAGGCTATGACATCAACAGAGACATCAGTAGAGACAGTAGTACCGGTAGAGGCATCGGCAGAGGCCCGGCAGCTCATGCAGTCGGCCTACGAAAACCGCTACACCTGGGATCGCAATTTTCCTGGCTACAGGGCAGATGTGCAGCTGAAGCTGGGGGATCGGCTCTATAGCGGCAAAGCCAAAGTCAACAGCGACCTGAGCGCTGAGGTGACAGGTGTGGAGGACGAAGAGGCGCTGAAGGCGATCAAGGGCCAGCTGTTTGAAGTGGCGATTCACCGTATCCGCCGCAGTTTTGAGGAAACCCACGGCAAAAATACCTTCAGCCTTGGCGAAACTGACTCCACCGGAGCCGTAGAGCTGATCGTGGGTGGCAAGGCAGCAGGAGATCGCTACAAAGTCCGCAACAACGAGGTTTGCATGGTGCATCGCCATATCCACGGCATTGTTGTGACGATCGACACCCACAGCAGCCACGACACGGGCGAAGGCTATTTGTCGCACCAGTACCACTCGGTTTACCGCGATCCCCAGACGGGCGAAGTCAAAGGCGAACAGGACTACGAAGACCACTACGAGAAGCACGGAGACTACCAGATTCTGGTCAGCCGCACGATTAAATCCGTTGAAAATGGCCAGCCCGTTATATCCGAATTCAGCTTTTCCAACATCGCTCTGTTGCAGCCAGCGCTGGTCTAGTCGGTGGCCCAAACGCCGCCTCCAGAGTCGGCCTGATCTCTGCCATCCATCTTCTACAATAGAATCAACTCTCTGCAACCTACCCTCGCGTTAATTTATCAGCAATCATCATGGAAACCCTTGCCCTGACGACCGATAACGTTGAAAAAGTTCTGGACGATCTGCGTCCCTACCTGATGTCTGACGGTGGCAACGTGGAGCTGGTCGAAATTGAAGGCCCGATTGTGAAGCTGCGGCTCCAGGGAGCCTGCGGTTCCTGTCCCAGCTCGGCCATGACGCTCAAAATGGGGATCGAGCGCCGCCTGCGCGAATTTATCCCTGAAATCGTTGAGGTTGAGCAGGTCGCCTAGGATTTGCTCAGAGTTCATCTGGCGCTAAGGCAGCTTGTACGAATAAGTTGATCACCTGGATCGGTCTACTGGCTTGAACAAGGGGCTTAAGCCCCTTGCCTGCTCAGGTTATTTTTACAAGACTCCTAAGTCAAATTTGTGTCAAATTTTTGGGGGTGGGCCATGGGCCTGCCCCCTTTGGTGTCTGCGGCGGTTGCGGGCTGGAAATCAACCGCTAATTCATGGCCCAAACTGGCTCTCGGCGCAGCAGGGTTTCCACTTCGGTGCTGTCGAGCGGCTTGGCGAACAGGAAGCCCTGACCATATTCGGCCCCCAGAGATTTGAGCTGGCGCAGCTGTTCGATTAGCTCTATGCCTTCAGCAATCACGTTCATGCCCAGGTTATGGGCCAGCGAAACAATCGCCCGCACGATCTCGGCGCTCTCGCTGTCTGTGCTCATGTGGCTGATGAAGGACTGGTCGATCTTGACCGTATCGATCGGGAAGCGGTGCAAGTAGCTGAGCGAAGAGTAGCCCGTGCCGAAGTCATCGATCAGCAGATGTACTCCCATAGCCTTGAGCTGGTCGAGCATGGCTTTGGCCGCATCAGCATTTTCCATGATCACGCTTTCGGTAATTTCCAGCTTGAGTTTGACATTGCTGTTTTGCAGGTCCGGATGCTCCAGCAGTTGACGCACCTGATCGATCAGGCTGGGCTGGGAGAACTGTTTAGTCGATAGGTTGACGCTGATCGACAGGGGCGCTTCGGTGGTCTGCTGCCAGCGCTGGAGCTGTTGACAGGCTTCGGTGAGAATCCACTGCCCCAGAGGCACAATCAGGCCCGTATCTTCTGCTAGCGGGATAAACTCCGTCGGCGAGATCAATCCGCGCTCGGGATGCTGCCAGCGCACCAGTGCCTCAAATCCACTGAGTTGTCCGGTGGCCAGGGCCACAATCGGCTGGTACTGGATGCGGAATTCCTGGGGCTGGGCCGTACCGCTGGCGGCCACCGCTCGCCGCAGATCGGTTTCGAGCTGGAGCAGGGCAACGGCCCGCTTGTGCATGGCTGTATCAAACAGGGCGTGACGAGAGCGGCCCAGGGTTTTGGCCCGATACATCGCTGTGTCGGCGTTGCGCAGCAGGTCTTCCGGACGGTCATATTCGGTTTCGCTCAGGGCGATGCCAATGCTGGCCGAGGTAAAGACCTCCTGGCCCGTCAGGCTAAAGGGTCCCTGGAGCGATTGGTGGATGCGGTCGGCCAGATGGCAGGCATCCTCGGCATCGTGGATGCCCTCCAGCAAAATCGTGAACTCATCGCCACCCAGCCGAGCAATCGTATCCACCGAGCGCAGGCAGGATTCTAGGCGACGGGCAATCGCGACCAGCAGCTGATCCCCCACCACATGGCCTAGACTATCGTTGAGCACCTTGAATCGGTCCCGATCCATGAACAGCACGGCAAAGCGATAGCCTGCCAGCCGCTTGCTGCGGCCAATGGCCTGCTGGAGTCGATCCATAAACAGGGTGCGGTTGGCCAGACCCGTCAGGTTGTCGTGCAGGGCGTGATGCACCAGCTGATGTTCGGCCTGCTTGCGTTCCGTGATGTCGGTTTGGGAGCCCGCCATGCGGTAGGCCCGGCCATTGCTGTCGCGCACGGCATAGCCCCGGCTCAACATCCAGCGATAG